>CAYPYQ010000105.1:0-3268 GCA_964414735.1 uncultured Hydromonas sp. | reverse complement strand
GGCGCCATGCGCAGTGCGGACGAAGAGGGCGGCGATGGACCGAGCAATCTACGCAACGCCATCCTTGCCGTCGCCAGCAGCGAAGCGCGCGGTCGTGGTGCGATGGTCGGTATGTATGGTCGGCTGCATGCAGCGCGCCATGTGCGCAAGCTGCACACCACACGCACCGATGCTTTCGGTTCATTGGAACACGAGATTTTAGGCGAGATCGCATCGATTAACGTGTCGGCCAACGCCAGCTCAAATACCACCGACCTCGACACAAATCACGCCGTACCGCAAGTACGATTTCACTCGCCAGCGCAGCGCCTCACACCGAGCATCGATCTGCCCGATGCCCTTTACAGCACATTCCAGCAGGGAGCCATCGATCTACCACGAGTTGATATAGTAAGCACTCACATCTCTTGTGATTCATTATTAATCGACACATCTATTAAAAATGGTGCGGTCGCCATTGTGATTCAAGCGCTCGGCGCAGGCAATGTCAATCCAAACATCAGCGCTGCAATCGAACGCGCATTAACCCAAGGCGTTGCCATCATTATCGCCTCCCGTTCACATTTGGGTGAAGCAGAACCCATCTATGGATACGTGGGTGGCGGTCAATCACTGGTCAAAATGGGCGCAGTAATGAGTCACGATTTACCCGCACACAAAGCACGCATTTATGCGCAATTACTCTTGGCGCAAACGGGAGCAACCGCTCAACCCATCCAAACCATCCTTGATGGATTTGACCGACTGCGCTAACACACGAAAGCAAACATGCCCACAATCATTCAACAACTGCTCTCACCCGAGCTGTTTTTGCTATTGCCGCTGGCATTCCTCGCCGGCCTGATCGACTCCGCCGTCGGCGGCGGCGGACTGATTCAATTACCTGGTATTTTTTCAATTTATCCCAATCAAGTGCCCACCATTTTGCACGGTACGAATAAATTAGCAAGTTTTTCCGGCACCTCGGTAGCCACTTGGCGTTACGCACGTCATGTTCCATTGCGGTGGCACATGCTGTTCGGTGCGGTGGTGATGGCATTGATTTTCTCCTACCTCGGTGCGAAAACCATTCCCTATCTACCGAAAGAATATTTACGTCCGATCATGTTGGTGTTGATGATTTTAATGGTCATTTACACCTTTCGCAAAAAAGACATGGGGCATACCCATGAACCAAAATTTGCCAAACAACACGAAATTTTTGCCGGTTTAGTCCTAGGGGCTACCATAGGCTTTTATGATGGGTTTTTTGGTCCGGGCACCGGATCACTTTTGGCATTTGCATTTGTCAAATGGTTTGGCTTCGATTTCCTAAGTGCGACCGCACATTCAAAAGTTGTGAACTTGGCCACCAATTTTGCCGCATTGACTTTTTTTGTACCACACGGATATTTGCTGTGGGGCATTGGTTTGGCAATGGGCGCGGCAAACATTACCGGCGCTTTGGTCGGCACACATATTGTCACGCGCCATGGAGCACCGCTGATTCGCAAAATTCTGATCGTGGTTTTATCCATCACCATCACTAAATTTGCCTACGACACACTCGCGCCGTACATCCACTAATGTTTCACGTGAAACATTTGAACCACAAAACCAAAAATAAAACCGATTGTTCCACGTGAAACAATTGGGGAAAAATCGTTCTGCGTTATAATAACACCTCAAAAATAACACAACGCATTGAATAAATATGATTTTCCCCAAACACTACGATGTCATCGTCATTGGCGGCGGCCACGCTGGAACCGAGGCCGCATTGGCCGCTGCACGCATTGGCTGCCAAACGCTGCTGCTCACCCACAATATTGAGACCCTGGGGCAAATGAGCTGCAACCCGTCTATTGGCGGCATAGGCAAAGGACATCTGGTAAAGGAAGTCGATGCGTTGGGCGGTCTGATGGCACGCGCTGCCGATCTGGGTGGCATTCAATTTCGCATTCTCAATTCCAGCAAAGGTCCTGCTGTACGCGCCACACGCGCACAAGCGGACCGCATTTTGTACAAACAAGCAGTGCGTACTGCGCTGGAAAATCAAGTTAATCTGGATTTATTCCAACAAGCCGCCGCTGATTTGGTGGTGCAGGGCGATCGCGTCAGCGGTGTCATCACAGAACTGGGCATTCAGTTCAACGGCACAAGCGTGGTGCTGACCGCAGGAACATTCCTGGGCGGTAAAATACACGTCGGTCTGGAAAACACACAAGGCGGGCGCGCGGGTGACCCCGCTTCCGTCAAGCTATCAGACCGTCTGAAAGAGCTCCAACTTGGGCAGGGCAGACTGAAAACCGGCACCCCGCCGCGCATTGATGGGCGCACCATAGATTTTGCCCGCATCACCGAGCAGCCGGGCGACTTGGATCCCGTGCCCGTGTTCTCTTTCATGGGGCGCGCCGAGCAACATCCGCGTCAAGTACCATGCTGGATCACCCACACCAATGAGCAAACCCACGAAATCATTCGCAAGGGCTTGGATCGCTCACCGATGTACACCGGTGTAATCGAAGGGGTAGGGCCGCGTTACTGCCCATCCATCGAGGATAAAATTCATCGCTTCGCCGATAAAAACCAGCACCAGATCTTTTTAGAGCCGGAAGGGCTAACCACGCACGAATTTTACCCCAACGGCATTTCCACCAGCCTACCATTTGACGTACAGATCGATCTGGTTCGATCGATGGTAGGGTTGGAGAATGCGCACATCCTGCGCCCGGGCTATGCCATTGAATACGACTACTTCGACCCACGCGGACTGAAGGCTACATTCGAGACCAAAGCCATTCAGAATCTCTACTTCGCCGGCCAAATCAACGGTACCACAGGCTACGAAGAGGCCGCCGCGCAAGGCTTATTGGCCGGTGCGAACGCTGCACGCCGCGCCCAAGCCAAAGAAGAATGGCGCCCAACACGGCACGAATCCTACCTCGGCGTACTGGTTGATGATCTCATCACCAAAGGCGTGTCCGAACCCTACCGCATGTTCACCAGCCGCGCCGAATATCGCCTGAGCCTACGCGAGGACAATGCCGATATGCGCCTCACACCGATTGGCCGTGAATTGGGTTTGGTTGGGGACGAACAATGGGCGTACTTTGAGCGCAAACGCGAGAGCATCGAGCGTGAAAAACAGCGCCTCAAATCCACTTGGGTACATCCAAATAATTTCTCAGCTGATGCCGCACAGCAATTGCTCGGCAAAGCCATTGAGCGCGAGTACAATCTCGCCGATCTGCTGCGCCGACCGAACGTCAACTACGACCAACTGGTA
>CAYPYQ010000104.1:0-6136 GCA_964414735.1 uncultured Hydromonas sp. | reverse complement strand
TTATTACTCTTACAATTATTTCATTCAATACTGAAATCATACACTAAAAAGAAGCGCACAGTCTATCACTGCGCGCTCCCCAAAGCCTTTATGGGAGTTGCTGTCCCACGACTACAACAATGGCTGACAACAACTTCATTCACTTTTATTTTTTAACATCTTTTACAGCAGACACAGCCAAGCATTCGCTTTCGCCTTTGGCTTTTGCATCAGCACGCGACTGATCCAAGGCCGCTTTGTCCGCAGCAACGGCTTGAGCCAAATATGCTGGCGGTGCGTCTGGGTTTTTCACTTTATCGTTGTCATCACGATTGAGCTGCCATACATACGCGGCCAATACATGGATACGACCTTGACCCAACAAACAATCCCAAGATGGCATCACGTTTTTATCACGACCTTTGCTAATGGTTTCAGTGATGGTTTTCATATCACCACCATACAACCAGATTTTATCGGTCAAATTAGGTGCGCCCGTGTGGTACAAAGCACCGGTTTCGTCAGACAAAGAACCTTTACCCGAAGCGGTGTGACATGCGGCACATAGCGCGAATTTATCTTTACCACGTGCTGCCGCTACTGCATCATGCGGGCTATTAGACAATGACAACACATAGTTCGCCACGTCATTCACACCCTCAGCACCACCCAGCGCATCACCTTGCGGCGTCATGATACCGTGACGACCCGTCGTGATGGTTTGGGTAATCGCCTCAGGGAACCCCCCATACAGCCAGTCGCTGTCGGTTAAGTTAGGATAACCGTTACCACCGCGCGCATCCGAACCGTGACATTGTGCACAGTTATTCAGGAACAAACGCTCACCCACTTTCATCGCTTCTTTGTCATTGGACAAGTCAGCAAAGTTCATGGTTGCAAACTTGTCATACAGCGGTTTTGCAGTTGCTTCGATTTTCGCTTTTTCGATTTCATATTGTTTTTGCTCAGTCCAGCCGCCTTTGTAAGCCGGATCGATCAAGCCCATATTGCCTTTGTAACCACCCAAACCTGGGTACAACCACAGATACGCCGCGCCAAACAGCATGGTGATCACAAACATCCACACCCACCAGCGTGGCAATGGATTGTTATATTCTTGCAGCGTTTCATCCCAAACATGTGGTTGAATATGCTCTTCACCTGGCTTATTAGTACGTGCGCGAAGTTGAGTTACCAGAATAACAATACAATAAACAAACCCAAAAACCGTGATGGCAATAATAAACCACGACCAAAACGGGCTGGTGAAGTCGCTTTCACCGACATTTTTCAACGTTACATCGCCAGCTCCGGTAACACCGATTTTGAGTTGGGACCATAATGATTGATTCATGATTCTTTCCTTTTAAGGTACTACTCTCATGTTGAATACAAACATGGATTACTGCTCTTTTTTATAAATACTTCTCTTCGTCATTTGCGATTGATGTCATCGTTCTCTGTTTCCATATGGTCTTCTTTCTCAATAACGGAACGACCTAGCTCCTCCATCATTTGAGAATTTCGACGACTAAACGCCCAGTAGGTCAGCGCCAAGAAACATACAAAACAAACCACCGTAACCGTAACGCGAGCAAGTGTAATCTTATCCATTTGTACGCAACACCTTATTTGTTAGCCAACGCCAGACCCAAGCTTTGCAGATATGCAATTACAGCTTCCATTTCGGTTTTGCCTTCGACTTCTTTAGGCGCTGCTGCAATTTGCTCTGGAGTGTAAGGGACGCCTACACGACTCAAAGCACGCATATGAGCAGAAATAGTAGTGTGATCTACCTTATTGGCAGCCAACCAAGGATATGCTGGCATATTTGATTGAGGCACCACTGAGCGTGGGTCAGTCAAATGTTTCACATGCCAGTCATCGGTATTACGACCGCCTTCACGTGCCAAGTCAGGACCAGTACGTTTGGAACCCCATTGGAATGGGTGATCGTAAACCGATTCGCCAGCCACAGAGTAGTGACCGTAACGCAAGGTTTCGGCACGGAATGGACGAATCATTTGTGAGTGACAGTTATAGCAACCCTCACGTTGATAAACATCACGCCCCGCCAACTGCAATGCGGTGTATGGTTTAACACCTTCAATCGGTTGTGTCGTTGATTTTTGGAAGAACAGTGGCAAAATCTCCACCAATCCACCAAACACCACCGCCAAGAAAGTAAATACGATCAACCAACCGACTTTACTCTCCATCTTTTCTTGTGAAATAAAACTCATGGTATTTTCTCCAAAGCGTAGGTCAATTAGTGATGTGCATCAACAGGAACAGGGATCGGCGCATTATTCACAGCATGACCTACCGCAATAGTTCTGAATACGTTGTACGCCATAATCACCATACCGGAGAGATACAAGATACCACCCAGCAAGCGGATCACATACAGAGGCCAAGACGCCGCGATGGATTGAATGTGCGTGTACATCAAAGTACCGTCTGGATTCACAGCGCGCCACATCATGCCCTGCATCACACCTGAAATCCACATAGAAGCGATATACAAAACCACGCCAATCGTAGCAATCCAGAAGTGCGTATTAATCAAGCGAGTGCTGTACATAGAAGTACGGTTGAACAGACGCGGGATGAGGTAGTACAAAGAACCCATGGAGACGAAGCCTACCCAACCCAAAGCACCGCTGTGTACGTGACCTACGGTCCAGTCGGTGTAGTGAGACAGTGCATTCACCTCTTTGATCGCCATCATTGGACCTTCGAAGGTAGACATACCATAGAAAGACAAAGATACGATCAAGAATTTCAAGATTGGATCATCACGCAATTTTTCCCATGCGCCGGACAAGGTCATGATACCATTGATCATACCACCCCAGCTTGGTGCCAACAGGATCAATGAGAAAATCATACCCAAAGACTGAGTCCAGTCAGGCAATGCCGTATAGTGCAGATGGTGAGGACCCGCCCACATATAGGTAAAAATCAGAGCCCAGAAGTGAACCACTGACAAGCGGTACGAATAAACTGGGCGTTGTGCTTGTTTCGGTACGAAGTAATACATCATACCCAAGAACGCTGCGGTCAAGAAGAAACCTACCGCATTATGACCATACCACCATTGAATCATCGCATCTTGCGCACCCGAGTAAGCAGAATAAGACTTCCACATACCGGCAGGAATCTCTGCGCTATTGACCAAATGCAACAAAGCAACCGCAATAATATAAGAACCAAAGAACCAGTTAGACACGTAGATGTGTTTCACTTTACGAGTCGCGATGGTGCCGAAAAACACGACAGCATATGCCACCCACGAAACAGTCAACAGAATATCCAAAGGCCATTCCAACTCAGCATATTCTTTAGACGTATTGATGCCCAGCGGATAAGTAATGACCGCACCAACAATCACCAAATTGAACGTCCAGAACACGAAATCCACCAGACGGCCACCAAACAGGCGAACGTGGTTGGTACGCTGAACAGAGTACAAAGAAGTTGCAAACAAAGCTGAACCGCCAAAGGCAAAAATCACAGCATTGGTATGCAAAGGACGCAAACGCCCAAAAGACAACCAAGGTACTCCAAAATTAAGTTCAGGGAAGGCCAATTGCGCGGCCACAATGACCCCGACCAACATCCCTACGATACCGTAAATTACCGCCATTATTGCAAACCAGCGAACAACGCGATAATCATAGGTTGCGGCTTGTGCTGATGACATAGCATGCTCCATTGATAAAAAATACTATTGAACCCATTCGGACTGCAGAAAATCCGTAAAAAACACAAATTTCTACACAGTCCGAAACGCCTCGTTTCCACATTGTAACCTTATTTTTACCAAAAACCCAGTTTTTTGAAATGGTTTTTCGGTTTATTTTTGTAACGAAAACAGGCTTCCAACAAAGAAAAACCACCCGAAATACGGGTGGTTCAATCTAAAACCCTTTATTTACTTAGGGTTTTAGGATTCATAACGACATTTTAGATATTTCATTTTATACTGAAAAAGACGAACCGCAACCACAGGTCGTTGTTGCATTTGGGTTACGGATGACAAACTGAGCGCCATCCAAATCCTCTTTATAGTCGATTTCAGCACCGAGGAGGTATTGATAGCTCATCGAGTCAACCAATAACATCACCCCATCTTTTTCAATTTTCGTGTCATCTTCGTTCACGATTTCATCAAAAGTAAAGCCGTATTGAAAACCTGAGCAGCCACCACCCTGCACGAATACGCGCAGCTTCAGATCTGGGTTGCCCTCTTCGATAATCAATGATTTCACCTTTTCAACCGCGCTGTCGGTAAAGACAAACGGAGTGGCC
The DNA here is from genome assembly GCA_964414735.1 of uncultured Hydromonas sp. Classification (GTDB taxonomy): domain Bacteria; phylum Pseudomonadota; class Gammaproteobacteria; order Burkholderiales; family Burkholderiaceae; genus CTSOIL-112. Next base: position 1,843 of record CAYPYQ010000104.1, on the reverse strand, counting down.
ATCTCTGTAGGCGCATTCATATCCATTCCTTTCAACTTTTAAATAACCGGTTGGCTCTATTATACTCGAACTCAACAAAATGCATCATCAGCCAAAATACTTAGTAAGTGATGACATTGATCCAGCCTAAGTTACGGCATCAACGACACCATACCCAAACCTGCGTTTTCTGCCAAACCAAACATCATATTCATATTCTGCACCGCCTGCCCCGACGCACCTTTCACCAGATTGTCCTGCACCACCAAAATAATGAGCAAATCGCCGTGACGTTGCAGCGCGATGCGCAGCATATTGGAGCCGCGCACCGAGCGCGTTTCAGGATGCGAGCCCCACGGCATCACATCGACAAACGGTTCATCGGCATATTGTTGCTCGAAGAGAACCTGAATCTGCTCATTACTCAAGGCCTTGCCTGCGTCGTTCAAACGCACATATAAGGTCGAATGCATACCACGAATCATCGGAGTCAAATGGGGTGTGAAAATCAAATTGACCGACGCCCGAGCAAACTGATTGAGCTGCGCCACCGTCTCCGGCGTATGACGATGCCCTGCCACACCATAAGCTTTCATAGAATCAGACGATTCAGAGAATAGCGTACCCACCTCCGCTTTGCGACCCGCGCCGGACACACCGGATTTGCAGTCGGCAATAATTTGACTCACGTCCGCCAAGCTATTCTTTAATAGCGGAAACAAACCCAGCTGTATCGTGGTTGGGTAGCATCCCGGGTTGGCCACAATACGCGCTGTTTTCACAGCATCACGATTCAATTCGGTCAAGCCATACACCGCTTCGCTCAAAATATCGGTACAAGTATGCGGAATTTTGTACCACTGCTCGAATACCGCCGCATCCTTAATCCGAAAATCTGCACCTAAATCAATAACACGCACACCTGCGGCCAATAGCGCTGGCGCTTGCGCCATCGCCACGCCATGCGGCGTTGCAAAAAAGACCACATCACAAGTTTCCAATAATCCGCTGTTAGGATCACTGAAACTCAGATCCACCACTCCACGCAAACTCGGAAACATCTGTGCCACCGGCAAACCGGCTTCTGAGCGAGAGGTGATTGCACACAACTCCACATCCGGATGCTGACTCAGGATTCTCAATAACTCCACACCGGTATAACCCGTGCCACCCACAATGCCGACTTTGATTTTTTGCATGATCCCTCTTTCCAATCAAAACAAGATTTGCTTTTGCCTAACCCTTGAAGCATAACAAAAAAAGACCGCCAAATAGCGGTCTTTTTCGTTCCAATATACGTTGGATAATCGTTGTGCAATCCATTTGACTCCAATTGCACAACTGATTTGATTAACGTTTTGAGAACTGTTTGCGACGACGCGCTTTGCGGAAACCAACTTTTTTACGTTCCACTTCACGCGCATCACGAGTCACCAAGCCAGCTTGAGACAAGCTAGATTTCAAGTTTGCATCGTAGTCGATCAATGCACGAGTGATACCGTGACGCACTGCGCCCGCTTGACCAGACTCGCCACCACCAGAAACATTGACCAAGATGTCGAATTTTTCAGTGAACTCAGTCAAAACCAATGGTTGACGAACCACCATCAATGAAGTTTCGCGACCGAAATATTCATTGGCAGGTTTACCGTTCACCACGATGTTGCCAGAGCCAGCTTTCAAGAACACACGTGCAACCGCGCTTTTGCGACGACCTGTGCCATAGTTGTAATTGCCGTTCATATTGATATCCTATCCTTAAATGTCCAACACTTTAGGTTGTTGAGCAGAATGTGGATGCTCAGAACCGGCATACACTTTCATTTTCTTGATCATGGCGTAACCCAAAGGACCTTTAGGCAAC
>CAYPYQ010000103.1:0-4269 GCA_964414735.1 uncultured Hydromonas sp. | reverse complement strand
GGGCTTTGGCGGTATTTCGGTCGGTGGCATTGGCAATAATCGCAAACATTTCTCAGCCAACATTATTCCAGGCGTGGATCATTTGCCGCATACCTTGAGCATCGAGCACGCGGCATTTAGCCGTGGTCAGCCGGAATGGGGTGCACATCTGGCCGATGTGCTGGAGAACCTTGTTGCCTTGCACGACGCCTCCACCATCGCGGGTGTGATTGTCGAGCCGATGGCGGGTTCTACCGGCGTATTGATTCCACCGAAAGGCTATCTGGAAAAACTGCGTGCGATCTGTGATAAGCACGGTTTGCTGTTGATTTTTGATGAAGTGATTACCGGTTTCGGTCGTCTCGGTGCACCGTTTGCTGCGCAGTATTTCAACGTCACGCCGGACATCATGACCATGGCGAAAGGCTTAAACAACGGCGCGGTACCGATGGGTGCGGTGGTGTGTAAAAATGAAATTTACGATACGGTGGTTAATAGTGCGCCTGCCACTGCAATCGAATTTTTCCACGGTTATACCTACACCGGTCATCCAATCGCAGCGGCGGCGGCATGCGCGACGCTGGATGTGTACCGTGATGAAACGTTGTTTGAGCGTGCGGCGCAGTTGACCCCGCATTTTGAAAACGAAATTCATAAACTCGACAATCACAAATACGTGAAAGACGTGCGCAATCTCGGTTTGGTCGGCGGTATTGAACTTCATTCACGCGATGGTCAGGTCGGCGCGCGAGCGTATGAGGTGTTTGTCAAATGTTACGAGGCGGGCGTGTTGATTCGCGTGACCGGCGACATCATTGCGATTTCACCGCCGCTCATCATTAACGAAGCGCAAATCAGTGAGATTTTCGACACGATTGCACGGGTTTTGGATACCGTGGCGTAACGATTCAAACATCATCCATCGAAACGAGCCGTTTGCATGAATTGGCTCGTTTTTTAATTTTTCAGCCGACGATAAATCAACCACGCGGCACATGCTGTAGCACTCAGCACCAAAAATACCACAATCCAAAAGCCATGCGGATTTTCCGCCCACGGAATCCCGCCGACATTCATGCCCATCAGACCCGCGGTCAGATTGATCGGCAAAGCCAGCACCGACACGATGGTCAAAATGAAAATACTGTTGTTGTTCGCTTCGGCGATTTGTGCGGCGATTTCCTCTTGCAGTAATTTGATGCGTTCTTGCAGTGAAGACATATCGCCCAGTGCGACGCTGAACTCTTCGGTAGACTCTCGTAGGCCATTGATCTGATCCGGTGTAATCCATGCGGGTGGATGCTGGAGCAGTCGGAACAAAGCGGCTGGCTCGGGCGCGAGCAGACGCGCCAGTCGCACCATCACGCGGCGCAATTGACCGAGTTTTGCACGGTGTTGCCCCAAGTGGCTGGATAATATCGCATCCTCGATATCATCTACTTGGCGAGTGACTTTGCGAATGATGTTGGCCAGAACCTCGGCTTGGTCTTGCAGCAAATGCGTCAGCAGATCGGTACTGGATTCAAACGGCTCATTGCGCTTGACCGAGCGACGCAGTCGATCAATCGAGGATAGATGGGTGCGCCGTCCCGTAACCATAATGTGTTGATCTGCGACCAGCCACAGCGTGGAAATCTCGGAAGGGTCAAAGTTAAAATCATAGCGCACATCGTTCATGACCGCGAGCAGTTGCTGATCGGCTTGATCGATTTTGGTTGAGCTCAGGCCCTGATGCAAGGAGTCGTAAAACTCTTCTTCTAAACTCAAATGCTGCTTGAGCCAGTTTTCTGCATGGGGAACATTCAAATCCATATGCAGCCATATAAAACCTGAACCCAGATTCTCGACGTGAAGTCGCTCGTTAATCTGCTCGGTTTCTAAGGCTTGATTGGTACCTGTTCCATCGAACCAATACGCACACACTACGCCGTTGATATCCGAGCCGTAGGTGAGGGGTTGGGTTGAAGGGCGCGTCGTCACAGTCATGATGGTCAATAAAAAATAGCCTATCATCGGAGAAATTTATTTCAAATTGATGACAAATTCATCATTGCTCATTAATGGAATTGGATGAATGGCGGAAACACCGCTGGCGAACAGGCGGATACGGTAAAATATGCCTTTATTTAGCCCCAGAACTTAGCCCTCACAATGACTGTATTAGAACAAAACCTCTCCTCGCTCAATCCCACACAGCTTGAAGCCGTCACACTGCCGCACCAATCCGCGCTGATTCTCGCGGGTGCTGGTTCGGGTAAAACTCGGGTGCTGACCACGCGCATGGCGTGGCTGATTCAAACAGGGCAGGCGTCACCCGCGTCGATTTTAGCGGTGACGTTCACGAACAAAGCGGCGAAGGAGATGACCACGCGCTTGTCCTCATTGATTCCGGTCAACACGCGGCATATGTGGGTTGGGACGTTTCATGGATTGTGTAATCGCTTTTTGCGTGCGCATTATCGTGATGCGAATTTACCTTCGACTTTTCAGATTCTCGACACGCAGGATCAACTCTCGGCGATCAAGCGTTTACTCAAAAGCATGAATATTGATACCGAGCGTTATCCACCGAAACAGGTGCAATACTTCATCAATGGCTCGAAAGAGGAAGGGCTGCGTGCGCACGACATCGAGGCGAGCGATCCGTTTCAACGGCGCATGCAGGAAATTTTCGCCGCGTATGAAGCGCAATGTCAGCGCGAAGGCGTGGTTGATTTTCCCGAATTATTACTGCGCTCGTACGAGGTGTTGAGCCATAATGAAGCGTTGCGCACACATTATCAAAATCGTTTTGCACATATTTTGGTCGATGAGTTTCAGGATACGAATGCACTGCAATATGCATGGCTTAAATTATTAAGCGGTAAAAATACCGCCGTGATGGCAGTCGGTGACGACGATCAGTCGATCTACGCATTTCGTGGCGCGCGCGTGGAAAACATGCGCTTGTTTGAACAGGAATTCGCGCAGGGCAACGTGATTAAGCTGGAACAAAATTACCGCTCCTACGGCCACATTTTGGGCGCGGCCAATGCACTGATTCGCGGTAACAGCAATCGTCTGGGTAAAGAGTTGTGGACTGATCGCGGACATGGCGAGTCGGTACGCGTGTACGAAGCGGAATCGGATTTTACCGAGTCCGCGTTTGTGGTGGACGAGATTCTGGCACAGATAGCCAATGGTATTGCACGCAGTGAGATTGCTGTGCTGTACCGTGCGAATGCGCAATCGCGTTTGATTGAGCACGCATTGTTCAATGCGGGCATTCCGTATCGCGTATACGGCGGTTTGCGGTTTTTCGAGCGCGCTGAGATTAAACACGCACTGGCGTATTTGCGCCTGATTGACAATCCGCACGATGATACTTCATTCTCGCGTGTGGTGAATTTTCCGGCGCGTGGCATAGGCTCGCGCACTCTGGAGCAGTTGCAAGATTTGGCACAGACGCACCAATGTTCACTGTACTCGGCGGTATCGTCGATGGGTGGAACGTCGGGCGCGAAGTTGGGTGCGTTTAATCGCATGATTGATGGCATGCGTTTTGACACGCAGCATTTATCTTTACCCGAATTGGTCGATCACATCATCGTACACAGCGGTTTGATCGCGCACTACAAAGCGGAAAAAGAAGGCGCCGATCGCGTGGATAACTTGAACGAGTTAGTGACTGCAGCGGCTGCGTTTACACAGATCGAAGGCTACGCCACCGATGTGACCGCAAGTAGTGAAAACGAAGATGCTAGCATTCTCACGCCGTTGGCCGGATTCCTCAGCCACGCGGCATTGGAAGCGGGCGATAATCAAGCGCAAGCAGGGCAAGACGCGGTGCAACTGATGACCGTGCATGCGGCCAAAGGTTTGGAGTTTCACAGCGTATTTATCCTCGGTTTGGAAGAAGGCTTGTTCCCACATGAAAATAGTTTGAGTGACAGCGATGGTGTGGAAGAAGAACGTCGTTTAATGTACGTCGCCATCACGCGCGCGCGTAACAAGCTGTATATGAGCCTCGCGCGCAATCGCATGCTGCATGGCAAAACACGTTATGGCATTCAGTCGCGCTTTTTAGAAGAACTGCCTGAAGAACATCTCAAATGGCTCACGCCACGCGTATCGCATTACGCGGCGTGGGAGCAAACCGCGATGGCGCGCGAGAACAACACGCCATCGTTCGGCTCATACAAAGCGAAGGAAAACACCACACTCGGCTACCGCATGGGGCAGTCGGTACATCATGCGAAATTTGGCGATGGTGTGATTGTCAAACTCGAAGGCAGCGGTGAAGACTCGCGT
>CAYPYQ010000102.1:0-2880 GCA_964414735.1 uncultured Hydromonas sp. | reverse complement strand
CTTCGATGATCGCGGTCACGCGCTCAGGACGGCTGAGAATGTCGATCAAATCGGCAATGTGCGTCATGATGTCTTTGTATTCCTGCACGATCTTGTCCTGTTCCAGACCGGTCAGGCGTTGCAGACGCATTTGCAGGATTTCTTGCGCTTGAATTTCGGACAGGCGGTACAGGCCGTTTTCTTGCAGGCCGACGTCAGCCAAAATGCCGTCCGGACGGTACAGCTCGCGTCCGCCTTCGGTGCGCGAGAGCATTTCGCGTACCAAGGACGAATCCCAAGTTTTTGCCATCAAATCGGCTTTGGCTTGAGGTGGGGTTGGTGCGGCTTTGATGATTTCGATAAATTCATCAATATTGGCCAATGCAACCGCAAGCCCCTCTAATATATGGGCACGATCGCGTGCTTTGCGCAGTTCAAACACGGTGCGACGGGTAACGACTTCGCGGCGGTGTTCGAGGAAGTACAGGATCATTTCGCGCAGATTGAGCAGCTTCGGCTGGCCATTGACCAGCGCGACCATGTTCATGCCGAAGGTGTCTTGTAATTGCGTGTGTTTGTACAGATTATTCAGAACCACTTCGGCGACTTCACCGCGTTTGAGTTCGATCACCACGCGCATACCCGATTTATCCGACTCGTCGCGGATGTCCGAAATGCCTTCGAGGCGCTTATCGTTCACCATCTCGGCGATGGTTTCGAGTAGTTTGCGTTTGTTGACCTGATACGGCAGCTCGTCGACGATGATCGCCTGACGGTTGCCTTTTTCCATATCTTCAAAATGCGTACGCGCACGCATGACCACGCGGCCACGGCCGGTGCGGTAGCCCTGACGCACGCCGCCGATGCCATAAATAATACCGGCAGTTGGGAAATCCGGTGCAGGGATGATCTCGATCAGCTCGTCTACGGTGGCTTCGGGATTTTTCAGCAGATGCAAACAGCCTTTGACGATTTCGCTCAGGTTGTGTGGCGGGATGTTGGTCGCCATACCGACGGCAATACCGGTGGAGCCATTGATCAACAGATTCGGGATGCGTGTCGGCAAAACCAGCGGTTCACGTTCGTTACCATCGTAGTTCGGACCGAAATCGACGGTTTCCTTGTCGATATCCTCTAATAATTGATGGCCGATTTTCGCCATGCGAATTTCGGTATAACGCATCGCCGCCGCCGCGTCACCATCGACCGAGCCGAAGTTGCCCTGACCATCGACCAATGGATAGCGCAAGGAGAAGTCCTGCGCCATACGTACTACAGTGTCATAAACGGCGGTGTCGCCGTGCGGGTGGTATTTACCGATTACGTCACCGACGATACGGGCGGATTTTTTGTACGCGCGGTTCCAGTCGTTGTTTAACTCGTGCATCGCGTACAACACGCGGCGGTGCACCGGTTTCAAACCGTCGCGCACATCCGGCAGCGCGCGCCCGACGATCACGCTCATCGCGTAATCAAGGTAGGAGCGGCGCATCTCGTCTTCGAGTGGGATCGGAAGGGTTTCTTTGGCAAACGATGACATAAAGCATCCTGTATTAAATTTAGGCGCGCATTCAAAAGCAAATACCACACCCAACGAAAGTCGATTTTCAATCTGGCATTCTAACATGCTGACGCCTATTCAATAAAGGGTTCGCTCGGATTGTTTGAAGGGGGCGTGAAACCGTTTCACCGGCGTTGTGCGGGTTAGGGCAAAATGTTTCAATCCTATAAAGATGTCATAAAAACAAGAGTGAACTTTATAAAGCGTGTGTTGCATAATTGAAACAAAAAAGCCATGATGGGCGCAAATCGTGAAATTTAATTGATTTTTGTCTGCACTAAGCCGTGTAAGTTGTGGCACAATGAATTCGTGCGGTGTTGATGATGCGTTGATTGTGTAGACAGTATATTGCAGAGTGCACAATGAATAGCTATAATATGGCACTGTTTAATAGGGTTTAACACTTCATTAAACTCATGGTGAACGTTCTCGCAGGCTGACTGCGCACTTTCCAAAAAGAGGAGAAACATGAAAAACTTCGTAAAAGTTGCTTCTTTGGTCGCAACATTGGCCTTGGCGGCATGTCAAACTAATCCAAGCGGTACTTTTGCTCCAAAAGCAGATCCAGTAAACAGCCGTAACGTACAAAACTCTGACGGCCAAATCTGGTTGAGCGGTGACTACGGTGCGACTAACGGTACTGATAAATTGTGCTGGCAAACTGGCTACTACCCAGACGGCAACCCAATCCCAGGCTGTGACGCAATCGAGAAAAATGTTGTGTTGAACGATCGCCTGAACTTTGACGCACAAACTTTGTTCGGTTTCGACCAAGCGACTCTGCGTCCAGAAGGTCAAGCAATGTTGTCGCGTTTGGCATCGGCTTTGAACTCAGTTAAATATCAAGACGCAATCGTAGTGGGTCACACCGACTCATGGGGTTCTGACGCCTACAACGATCGCTTGTCTTTGCGTCGTGCTGAATCAGTAAAAGCGTACTTGGTAGGCCAAGGCGTTCCAGCTGACAAAGTAATCACCAAGGGTATGGGCGAACGCGAATTGATCGTTGATCCAAAAACTTGTAAAGGCACTAAAGCTGCTCGTCAAGCTTGCGAACAACCGAACCGTCGCGTAACCATTGACATCGAAAACGCAGTGGTTCCAGCTAGCCAAGTTGGCAAATGGCGCGAAGCGTTGGGCGCTGTTGGCGTAAATGTTAAGAAATAATATTTCTTGATGAAGAAAAAGCCTCGCTTGTGCGAGGCTTTTTTATTGTTTGAGTGGTAATACATATCCCATTTGCGGTACAGAACCAGTAGCGACCCAGGGCGCTTTGGCATAAAATGATAAAAAGCTCTGATAAAACTCCGTTTGTAAGCCAATTTAAATAGTAAAACCCC
>CAYPYQ010000101.1:0-13195 GCA_964414735.1 uncultured Hydromonas sp. | reverse complement strand
GCATGGTTTGCGCGGTCGAGTGGGGGTGCGTTTGGCGCACAATGCCCAAGCTTCTGAAAAAAATTACCAGACGAAAACTTTCTATGCGGTCGCCAATGTATGGCATGACTTTATCAATTCCAAATCAGTAGGGATTGGTCGAGATAATCTGAGTGAAAAGTACGCGTCCACTTGGGGTGAGGTTGGAGTGGGTGTGCAATTCCCAGTGGGTAAGCACAGCTATCTTTATGCAGATGCACGCTATGAGCGTGATTTGGGTAGCAGTAAGCGTGAGGGTTATCGCGGCACGATTGGTTTTAAACACACCTGGAAGTAACCATATCTGAATAACAAATAAGCACTTCATCAATCCATGAAGTGCTTTGATGGGGCAAAAATGAATATGCAGAATAAATTAATCACCGCTGGTTTGGTTCTATCACTGAGTGCCTGCGCAGGGGTACGCGATGTCGATCATAAATGGTGTCCTCCTGAAGTAGTGGCTCCTATTGCTGCGACAGAGCGTGTGAATTTAGCAGCTGATGCGCTATTTAGTTTTGACAAAGCGTCATCAGCAGATTTATTACCAGCAGGAAAAGTGACTTTAGAAAAGTTGGCAGCAACACTGAAAGATGGCTATGTACAGGTCGATAAAATTGCTTTGATCGGTCATACCGATCGTTTAGGAAATGATCAATATAACTATCAATTGGGCTTGCGTCGTTCAAAAACAGTTAAAGCTTACTTACTAAGTTTGGGGGTGACTGCACCGATATCCACGGCAAGTGCAGGCGAAACTCAACCGATCACCAATTGTATAGGAGTCAAACCAACTCCCGCACTTAAGGCGTGTTTACAGCCTGATCGTCGCGTTGCGGTTGAGATTACAGGTGTACGTAAAAAATAAGGGGCTGTATTAGATCAGCCTTTAGAAAAGCCCTAAACCCCCGTCCAAAGTCTTAAGGTTTTGAGTAGTTGTTTAGGGCTGCCATAGTTAAATCTAAACTCACATTCTTTCAAAAAGAGCGGGAAAGAATTTCGATTGATCCCATTATACTTACGCAGTATTCTTTTGGCTTGATTCCAAAAGTTCTCTACGCCATTGATATGGTTTCTACCGCGTGCAAACATGAGCGAGTGATTAACCCGCTCATGAGAAAACAGGCTGACATCCAAAGCATTGTAACTGCGGTAACTGTCCGTATATACCACGCTGTCAGGCGCTATTTTACTGGCTATGATCGGCATCAAGGTCTTACTTTTGGTGTCTAAAACCACTTTAGTATAGACTTTGCCTTGACGTTTAAGAATGCTAAATACGGCAACCTTTCCACCGGCTCCACGACCTCGTTTACCTTTGCGTACTCCACCGAAGTAGCTCTCATCCAGTTCTATGTGTCCGTCGAACAATTCGGCTTCTTCTAAGGCCAAATGATAGGCAATCACTTGGCGTATTTTGCGGTAGTACAGCGCAGCACTATTGGCATTGATTTCTAACAAATCCGCCGCTGACCGTGCCGTTACTTCCAACACGAAATATTCAAGCAGCTTTAATTGCACTTTTTTACTTAATTTACAATGACTTATCTTCATAATCAGCAGTCTATCATACTGCTAATCTAATACAGCCCCAAAAATAATAATGTTTCTCTGATCTGCCCTCGTTTTTACGAGGCAGTTAAGCGGCTAATTTACTCTTAGCCGAAGATAGATCAAGCTTTATTAGTTTCCATTAGAGAGCCAGATTTTTGCCAAGACCTCCCGATTGAAGTCATCCAGCACATTGAAGGTACGAAACCTTCGGTCGCATTGCAGTGAGTCGCTCATAAAGTCCATCGACCAGCTTTGATTACTGACGCTGGGAACCGAAAGAGCTTCCGGATTTCGGCTGGCAGACGTTTCTTGCTACAACGGCGCATATTCAGGTTCAATTGGCAGTACAGCCGATGGACTGTAACCCTCCCTAAAAACAGTTGCACTAATAAATAGAGTTTTCCGGTAGACTTTAAAAGAAACGGAGAACAAAGATGAAGAAATCACGGTTTACAGAGACGCATATAGTTAAGATCTTGAAAGAGGTCGAAACAGGCCGTTTGGTCAAAGACGTATGTCGGGAGTATGGTGTATCCGAGGCGACCTACTACAACTGGAAAAGCAAATATGGCGGTATGGAGGCCTCTGACATCAAACGACTCAAGGAGCTTGAAGACGAGAATCGGCGGCTCAAACAGATGTATGCTGAGTTGTGTTTGGACAACCGCATTCTGAAAGACATTGTCGAAAAAAAGCTTTAACGACAGGTGTACGGCGCGAACTGGTGGCGTATGCTCGGCAAGAGCATGACAGCAGTTTGCGCCGCGCCTGTCGTTTGATCGGCATCAGCGATTCAAGCTATCGCTACCAACCCATTGTTGGTAAAGATGACGCGGTAATTGCGGGGATACAGGTCGCCGTTGAACGCTATCCCGCCTATGGCTTTGGCAAATTACTGCACATCCTCCGGCGGCAAGGCCATGCTTGGAATCACAAACGCGTGCATCGGGTGTACTGTCAATTGAGTCTGAATATGCGCCGTCGCGGTAAGAAACGCCTTCCCAGCCGGAATCCACAGACACTTTCTGTTCCCAGTGTCATCAATCAAAGCTGGTCAATGGACTTCATGAGTGATTCGCTTATGTGTGGTCGGCGGTTTCGCACCTTCAACGTGGTTGATGACTTTAACCGCGAAGCCTTGGCGATTGAAATTGATCTTAGCCTGCCTGCACCGAGAATCATCCGCGTGCTGGAGCGCATCATTGCATGGCGTGGCTATCCGCAACAGATTCGTATGGATAACGGGCCAGAGTTTATATCCACTGCATTGGCCGATTGGGCAGAGATGCACGGCATTCATTTGGAGTTCATTCAACCGGGCAAGCCCACACAAAATTCGTTTGTTGAACGGTTCAATCGTACTTATCGCGATGAGATTCTGAATATGTATGTGTTCAAAAGCCTGAATCAGGTACGTGAGCTGACTGATGATTGGATTCGTGAATACAACGAAGAACGCCCTCATGAATCACTGGGTAATTTGACTCCTTGGGCGTATTTGGATACAGTTAACAATGCCCGTAAACTCTAATTTACAGTGCAACTGAAATAGGGAAGGTTACACATTGATGCAATAAAAAACAGCGCGAAACGCCGCGCTGTTTTTTATCAGCTCAACAAACCCAGCGAATCACGTCGCATCACGAAATGCGGCTGCGATTTCTTCTTGACGGCGTTTTTCGCGTTTTTGCATCCAGATACTGCCGCTGATGAGAATGATGGAAACCACAAACACGATCATCGCCCCCAGTGCAACCACCACCGGTTTAGTCCCTTGACGCGAGTAGTTCATAATCACGTTTGGCAAAGTTTGCACGCCCGGACCTTTTAGGAACTCAGAGATCACCACATCGTCAAACGAAATGGTAAACACCAGTAGCCACGCCGAAATCAAAGACTGCGCAATCATCGGCAAAGTCACGAGAAAAAACACTTGCAATGGTTTCGCACCCAAATCCAAAGCCGCTTCTTCGTAAGTCAAAGACAGCTCGGACAATCGCGCCTTAATCACCACCGTCGCGTATGCTGCACCCAACAAGCTGTGACCCAAAATAATCGTCCAGTACGCACCACCTTGCACATGAAACAAATCTTTGAACACGATGAGCAGCGACAAACCCAGCACCACTTCTGGCATCACCAGCGGCGTATTGGCCATACCTGAGAACAGTGTTTTACCGAAGAAGCGACGATAACGAATCAAAACAAACGCCATCAACGTACCCAATACCACCGACAATAGCGCCGTAATGGTTGCAACGCGCAAGGAAGCGAACAAACCGTCGATCACCTGCTGATTTTGGAATAAATCAACGTAATTATCCAAAGTGAAGCCATTCCAGCGCGTTGGCCGCCCTTTGTTAAAAGAGAAGATGATCAAAACGAAGATGGGTAGGTATAAGAAAAAGTACACCATTGCCATCCACAAACGAGAGAACCATGCGTAATTTTTCATTTGACCTCCGCCGCTTCTTCTTGATATTTATTCAAAATCATCATGGGCACAACCACCAACACGATAATTGAAATAGCCAAAGCAGATGCCAGTGGCCAATCGTTATTCTGGAAGTATTCGCCCGCCAAGACGCGACCGATCATCAGCGTATCGGCACCACCGAGCAACTGCGGAATCACATACTCACCCACACAAGGGATGAACACCAATAACAAACCCGCGATAATGCCTGCCTTGGACAGTGGCACGGTTACCAAGAAAAAGGTTTTCAACGGCGTTGAGCCTAAATCCGCAGCCGCTTCCCAATAGCGTACGTCTATTTTGGACAAAGTGGAATACAACGGCAAGATCATGAACGGAATATAAACATAAACCATACCGAACAGCAGTGAAAATGAATTATTCATCATTTTCAAATCCTCACTGATCAGCCCCATGGCGTGTAACGCACCGTTGAGCGTAGTCACAATCACACCTGAATCATTGAACAGCACTTTGATTGCATAAATACGGATCAACATAGAAACCCAAAATGGCAGCATCACAAACAACAACATCGTCGGTTGTTTTTCCTGCGGTGCTCGCGCCATAAAATACGCGAACGGGTAGCCAATCAGCAAACACAAAATTGCGGTCAATGCTGCGTAATACAGCGAAGACAAATACGCGTGACGGTACGGACCGCCATGCAAAACGTCACTGATAATAGGAATGTAGTTGTTCTTTAGATGCCAGCCGCCGTCACGGTAGATGGGCAAATAACCACCCCCCTGCACCATTTCGGACACACTCACATGCAGCAGGTACAAAAACGGAATCATCAGCATCAACAACAACCATGTGTACGGCCCGCCAATTACCAGCCAGCGCCCCCATTTCGAGCGTAAAAAGGTTTTCCCCATTTTGAGCTCCTTTGATTAATACGAAGGTGCAACCGGCACAATCGCACTGGCCGGCCAGAAGACATATACTTGATCACCCCATGTGAACTTCTCACCGGCGTAACGCTCGGTATTTTCATACTGAACCTTGACCACACGTTTCGAGCCATTCAAACGCACATGGTAAATGGTGTCCGAACCGAAATACACGACCTCAGTTACCTCTCCTTGACATTGATTGCCACGCTGTTGCGGCGGTGTGCGTGACATTTCCATTTTTTCAGGGCGAATGGCGACAGACAGCATGGTACCTTTTTCACCTGGAATCGGATATTCCATGACGTGTAACGCATCTTCCGTCTGGATTTCCACATGGTTCTCATCATCCACCACGATCTGGCCGTTTTTGAACAGATTGACATTGCCAATGAAGTCCGCAACAAACTCAGTTCGTGGCGTTTCATACACCTCGCTCGGCGTACCCACCTGCAATAAGGCACCTTCGGACATCACGGCAATGCGCGACGCCATGGTCATCGCTTCCTCTTGATCGTGCGTCACCATCACACAGGTCACGCCGACTTTTTCAATAATATTAACCAGTTCGATTTGTGTCGCCTCACGCAGCTTTTTGTCCAATGCGCCCAACGGCTCATCGAGCAATAATAATTGCGGTTGTTTGACCAAACTACGCGCCAATGCCACACGCTGCTGTTGACCGCCCGACAATTGATGCGGTTTGCGTTTGGCAAACTTCGTTAACTGGGTCAATTTGAGCACATCATCCACACGTTGAGCCACTTCAGCTTTGGCCACCCCTTCACGACGCAGGCCAAACGCGATGTTGTCCCATACATTCAAATGCGGGAATAAAGCGTAAGACTGAAACATCATATTGATTGGACGATCGTATGGCGGAATTTTAGAAATATCTTCGCCTGCGAGCAAAATTTTGCCTGAGGTCGGTGTTTCAAAACCCGCCAGCATCCGCAATAAAGTGGATTTACCACAACCTGAGCTACCCAACAGGGCAAAAATCTCACCTTTGGCAATGTCAATCGAGACATTATTCACCGCGGTGTGATCGCCAAACTTTTTGACGATCTGTTGTATGCTCAAAAAGGGTTTGTTGTTTGAATTGAGTTCCGCCATGTGCGTGCTCCTTGATGTACCTATTGCCTTACGGCGAAGAGTCTAAATGATTGCTGAGAGAATTCAGTTCCGGTAAAAAACCCTTGTCAACAAATGACAAGGGCTTTAACGACCGGCTGCTTATTTGCCGGTTTTAAACTGACGGAATGCGTCGTTCATCGCACGCACTGCCGCTTGATCCGATGGCAAGCGACGTGGCGCCATTTGAGCCAGTACATCCGCACTCAAGAAAATGGTTTTGTTATCAGCAAACTTCTTATCAATCAAGCCTTGCTCCAAAGCCGCTTTGTTCGGGCTGGCATAACCCAACTCATTGGTGATGGTGGCTGCATTTTTCGGATCCAACGTATAATTAATCCAAGCGTATGCTTGATCGATGTTTTTCGCATCTGCCGTGATTGCCATCGTATCAAAGAACACGATACCGCCATGACCTAACAATACTTTGATGTCTGGATTGCCGGAACGTTCCGCCGCCATATTGATGTCGCCTGACCAGCCCAAGAACACACACAAGTTGCCATCTGCAATTTCATTCACAACGCTGGAATCACCGAATTTACGGATGTCTCCGCGTACCTTTTTCAACATATCCACAGCCGCAGTGTAATCGGCAAGGTTATTGCTGGATGCATCTTTACCCATGTATTGCAAGGCAGCAGGTAAAATCTCCGACGGAGAGTCCAGCATGAAAATACCGCAGGATTTCAGCTTTGAGGTGTATTCCGGTTTAAACACCAAATCAAATGGGTTTTCAGGAATCGGCATATCACCCAATGCTTTTTTCACTTTGGCTTCGTTAATGCCCACCCCAGTGAAACCCCATGCCCAAGGCACCAAGTAATCGTTATTCGGATCCATTTTGGCGATTTGCGCCATCAAAGCCGGATCCAAGTTTTTGTAATTCGGCAGTTTGGATTTATCCAATTTCATGAACTTACCTTGCTTGATCTGCACTTCGGCAAACGCTGCGCCCGGCACTACCACATCGTAACCAGAGCTGCCCGCAATCAATTTGGCATTCAGGGCTTCGTCGGTTTCAAAGGTATCATAGTTCACTTTAGGGCCCACTTCTGCGGTGAAGTTCGCCACATATTTTTCAGGAATATATTCCACCCAGTTAAATACGTTGACTTGACCCGTCAACTTGGCTGCGGGCGCAGCCGCGGCCGCAGGGGCATCCGCTGGTTTGTCTGCCGGTTTGGCCGCCTCTTTGCTGCCACCGCCGCACGCAGACAACGCTGCGATCGTCAACGAAGCAAGTACGCTCAAGCCGAAGCGGTGTAATGTGTTCATACTCATATGGGTCTCCTATTGAAAAGGCACACAATTAACAATTAAACCAAAATAGAATTTCACGCCCAATGGTATCGAGTTTTTTGCTCGAAAGCCGCACCATTACAGCCCAAATTCATACATGAATGTCGTATTTTGCACCAAGTTTATTTAAAATGAAATCTTTTATATCGTTTTTCTGCGGTTTTTTGCCGCGCGATTGAAGCGCTCCCAGCGCTCAACTGGTGACCTACCCAAATCGCATTCGGCTCGCTTGTTAGTACAGATTTTTTTGCTTCAAATCAGCCAAAGTGGCATCCAACGCTTTGCGTGCCAACGCCACCAGCTCATCAATCTCAGCATGGCTGATGACCAGCGGCGGCGCAATGATCATGCGATCACCGACCGCGCGCATGACCAAACCGTTTCCGAAGCAATGCCCGCGACAAATCATGCCAACCGCGAGATTTTCGTCAAAGCGCTCACCGGTTTCTTTGTTTTTCAGAATTTCAAAGCCGCCCACCAAGCCTAAAGTACGCGCATCAGCGACCAACGGATGATCGTTCAGTGCTTCAAATTTTTCTTTCAAATACGGCGCGGTATCGTTTTTCACGCGATTAACGATGTCTTGTTCCTGCATCAGCTTGATATTGGCAATCGCCACCGCACACGCGACCGGATGGCCTGAGTAGGTATAACCGTGGTTGAATTCGCCGCCCTCTTCGATCAAAACTTTTGCCACACGATCACCGACCAACACACCGCCGAGTGGAATGTAGCCGGAAGTCACGCCTTTGGCGAAGGTAATCAAATCGGGTTTGAAGCCCATGGTTTCGCAACCGAACCATGTACCCAAACGGCCAAAACCGCAAATCACTTCATCGGCGATGATCAGTACGCCGTATTTATCGCAAATGCGTTGAATTTCCGGCCAGTAGGTTTTCGGTGGAATAATCACGCCACCTGCACCTTGAACCGGCTCACCGATGAACGCCGCGACTTTGTCCGCACCGACTTCGAGAATTTTTTCTTCGAGCCAACCCGCCGCGATAATGCCGAATTCATCTTCGGACACGCCAAGTTTCGCACCGTTATCGCGGTAATACGGCTGCTCAATGTGGACGATGCCCGGAATCGGCAAATCGCCCTGCTCGTGCATACCGGTCATGCCGCCGAGCGACGCACCGGCAACGGTTGAACCATGATAGGCATTTTTACGGCTGATCACGGTTTTGCGCTGTTTCTGCCCTTTGATGTCCCAATAGCGACGCACCATGCGCAGATTGGTGTCGTTTGACTCCGAACCTGAGCTGCTGTAAAACACATGATTGAACCCTTCGGGTGCAACTTCCGCGAGCAAAGTCGCCAATTCGACCGACGGCGGTGTGGTGGTATTGAAAAAGCTGTTGTAGAACGGTAGCACTTGCATTTGGTGGGTCGCCGCGTCAATGATGGATTGTTGACCATACCCCATATTGACACACCACAGGCCACTCATCGCATCGAGAATTTTCGCATTTTCCGAGTCGTACACATACACACCTTCGCCGTGTGTGATGATGCGCGCTCCACGAGCGGCCAACGACTTGGTATCCGTAAACGGGTGCATAAAATGCGCCGAATCTTTAGTTTGCAATTCTTTGGTATTGATGGCGGTCATGTCTACTCCTTTTCTATGGCTCATTGGCGGCTCCAAGCCCCACGAATGATTTAAATTTTATTGTTAAACGGTCAACAGCAGATTTTCACGTTCCCACGGACTGATCACTTTCATAAACTCTTCGTACTCGGCATCTTTGACGGAAATATAGAGATTCACAAAATCCTCACCGAGCACTTCGTGCAGTTCAGGGCACTCATCCAAAGCGTGTAAAGCTTCACCCAAACTGCGCGGCAATTCAAAATCCAAACCATTGATCGCGCCTTTGGTCTCCGGTGACGGCTCGATTTGGTTTTTAATCCCCAAATAACCACATGCCAAAGTCACCGCCAAGGCAACGTAAGGATTCGCATCCGAACCGGCAATACGGTTTTCCACACGGCGCGCGGCTGGAGATGAAGAAGGCACACGGAAGCCGACCGTACGGTTATCACGCCCCCATTGCACGTTGATCGGTGCGGATGCGTGACGCGTGATGCGACGATAGGAGTTCACATACGGTGCGACCAAAGCCATCGCCAATGGCATGTATTTTTGTAACCCGCCAATGTAGTGTAGGAACTGATCCGACATGCTGCCGTCCGGACGACTGAAAATATTATTGCCGGTATCCAAGTCCACAACCGACTGGTGAATGTGCATTGCCGAACCCGGCTCGCCCTGCATCGGCTTGGCCATGAAAGTTGCAAACATGTCATGGCGAATCGCTGCTTCGCGTAAAGTACGCTTGAAGAAAAATACTTTGTCGGCCAAATCCAAGGGCTTGCCGTGCAGGAAGTTAATCTCCATCTGCCCTGCACCCACCTCGTGAATCAAAGTATCCACGTCCAAATCCATCGCTTCGGTATAGTCGTAAATATCTTCAAACAGCGGATCAAACTCATTGACCGCATCGATACTGTACGGCTGGCGACCCGCTTCACGACGACCATTGCGTCCGACCGGCGGGATCAGCAGTTGATTGGGATCCGTATTTTTGCTCACCAAATAAAATTCCAATTCCGGCGCAACCACGGGCGACCAGCCTTCTTTGGCATATAAATTTTCCACGCGGCGCAGCACCGAACGCGGCGCGAATTGCACCAATGAACCGTCGTGGTTGAAACAATCATGCAGCACCTGCGCCGTCGCATCCTGCGCCCACGGCACCAAGCGCACCGTCGTCGGATCGGGACGCAACTCCATGTCCTGATCGGTCGGCGCAATGATCGAGTTGAACATATCCGAATCCGGATATTCACCCGTTACGGTTGCCCCGAAAATCGCTTCCGGCAAGCGCATCCCTTTTTCTTCTGAAAATTTATTGCGTGGCAAAATTTTCCCACGCGCCACGCCGGTCAAATCCGGCACAAGGCATTCAATTTCAGTCACACGGTTTTCATCGAGCCAACGCTCCATCTCATGAAAAGTGGTAAATTTTTGAAAGCTCATAAGTGCTCCTTTAAATAGTCATTCTGTTTCAATATATTGTTTTTTTATAATCTTTTGACATGCCTTTAATCTTGACAAGACATCATCCACTACCCGACGACTCACTCGTCACCGAGCGAGTCCAATTCTGAACGCAAACGCGCCCGTCGATAATCTTTTTGCTCACGGTAGGCTCGGCACGCATCGCCGAACGCACCAAACAGCGCCAATGAATCCGGATTCTCCAATATTTTCCATTCAGGATGCCATTGCACCGCCAAGCCGAAATTCGGATGTTCGGCAATGCGGAAGGCTTCGACCAAGCCATCCGGCGCGAATGCCTCGGCAATCAAACCCTCACCCAAACGATTGATCCCCTGCCCATGCACCGAATTGACCATCAGCTCACCCTTACCGGTCAGTTTGGCCATCACACTACCAGTCTGTACGCGTACCGGATGCGCCACGGCATACTGCACTTCAACCGGTGCGGATTTATTTTCACGATGATCGTTCAGCCCCGCCACATCATGCACCGCTTGATGCAACGAACCACCGAACGCGACATTGATCTCCTGAAAACCACGGCACACACCGAAAATCGGAATCCCGCGCGCCACCGCCTGCCGAACCAACGGAATCGTGACCTCATCACGAAACACATCCTGCGGCAAATGCGGTTGACTGATGGTCTCGCCGTACAGCTCCGCATTCACATTGGATGGCGATCCGGATAAAAACACCCCATCCGCCACATCCAGCAACACGTCAATATCCAACTCCTGACCCATCGCCGGAATGAACAAAGTCGTACACTGCGAACCGTAAAACACCGCATCGGCATATTTACGTTGCACCGTATGCGCCGCATGAGTGCTCACCTGATTGCTGCACGCCGGAATCAGCACAACCGCCGTGCGTCGATGTCCTTGCGGAATATTGCGCGCGTTAGTAGGCGCAGACAGCGATGTTGATGAAAGTGAAACGTCACTCATACCCTATTGTCCTTACTTAAAAACTTGAATACGATGAATTACACGCTGTGATTCCACTCTCGGCATCATACAAGCTCAACTGAGCCTATCAATATCGCTACATTCGCAATCTGGCAACGACAGGGGCAGTATAGAGTAGCGTTTACAGACTCAATAGCACCACTTCCACCCCAAATTCCGAGCCAATATCCGAACCCATACGCCGCTCGAAATCAGTCGATACGCGCACGACAGCCGATGAATCACGGTTTCAGAGCAACATTATCGCCTATTTCCCTGTCTGCGGTTTTATTTTCCACTGCACCCAATCACATCAATTGTCACCCCATACGCATAAATAATGCACACAAATACAGCCAATTTGGTTAGAATTTACAAATAAAATATACAAATCAAGCAGTCCATTTGCCTTTATTCACAGTCAAACACTGCTCAGGAGACCACCATGCGTCGCACCCCATTGGCCGAGCTATTACAAAACGAGCTCGAACGACAAGATTTTCACCCGCGCCTACCTGGCTATAAACGTGTTTACGAAGCCATTCGCAGCGCCATCGTCAATCGCCGCCTGCCCGCAGGCAGCAAGCTGCCCAGCTCGCGCGATTTAGCACGCGAACTGTCCGCCTCGCGCAATATGATCGTCGCCGCCTACGACCAATTGCAGGCCGAAGGCTACGTCAGCAGTCAAACCGGCAGTGGAACCTACGTCACCGATGTATTGCCGGACGGATTGTCTGACAGCTATGCCAGTGATGCAGCCAACGCATCAACCCACTCGGCGGAACAGCAGGATGACAATATCTGCCTGTCGCTGCGCGGTTCGCGCCTGACCCGCGAACAAGGCTACAACGCCTACGAAGTCCAGCCGCTGGCATTATCCGGCAAAATGGATTTGCTCAATTTTCCGATCAAAACATGGCAGCGTGTACAAAACCAAGTATGGCGCCGCGAGGATGTCGCGCTGTATGACTATGACAGCCGTGGCGGCTATGCGCCGCTGAAAAAGGCGGTGGCCGACTATCTGCGCATTTCACGCGGGGTGGTGCTTGAACCCGAGCAGGTGCTTATTACGGCGGGGACGCAACAATCACTGGACCTCATCAGTCGTATGCTGGCCGATCAAAACGATGTCGCTTGGGTAGAAAATCCGTGCTACTGGGGCGCGTGGAGTTCGTTCTATGCCAATGATTTGGATATCCGTCCGATTGCCGTTGATGAGGAGGGCATGAGTCCGAGCGCGGAGGATTTAAACAGCCCTTCACCCAAATTCATCTATATCACGCCCTCGCATCAGTATCCAACCGGTGCGGTGATGTCGCTCGCGCGGCGGCGCCAGCTCATCGAATACGCACAGCAATCCGGCGCATGGCTACTGGAGGATGACTACGACAGCGAGTTTCGCTACTCCGGCCGGCCGGTTGCCTCTTTACAAGGTTTGGCGCACGAGTCCGGTATCAGCCGCGTGCTGTACATGGGTACATTCTCCAAAGTGATGTTCCCGGGAATCAAGTTATCCTATTTGGTTTTACCCAAACCACTGATCGACTCGTTCAAAATTGCGCTGTATGATTTATATCGTCCCGGACAACTGCATTTGCAAGCGAGTTTATCTGAATTCATTGAGCAAGGACATTTCACCACGCACATTCGTCGCTTGCGTCAGGCATACGCGCAACGCCGCACCATTTTATTGGCTGTTTTGAATAAAGCGCTGAATAATCCGGTGGATCAAATCGTCGACGATGCAGGTTTGAATTTGGTGGTGAAGTTGCCTGCGCATACCAATGACGTGGAG
>CAYPYQ010000100.1:0-5305 GCA_964414735.1 uncultured Hydromonas sp. | reverse complement strand
AAAGTCGCCGTGCAGCAGACGCATCAAGTAATCCCAATATTGCACCAGTATGGGTTTGTCTAATCCCAGGCGCTTCATGGCCGCAGCGTGTAACTCAGGGTTCACCGCGCGTTCGCCCATCATGACCTCGACCACGTCCCCCGGTACCAGACGAATCAACGCAAACGTCGAGAGCGTCAGGCCGATGAAGACAGGAATGAGTAACAGCAGGCGACGAATAATAAAAGTAATCATGTCAAAACCTTTTGCCGTGTGGTGTGGAATCGGTTACGAATGGTATTTAATCATAGTCATATTCGTTACCGATGGGTCTAGCGCATCACGGTCAATTCAATCAGCTGGATGAAAAAACAGAAAGCCACTCACCTGAATATTTCATACGAAATACTGAGGAGTGGCTTGTGTTTTGGGCGGATGGTCAGTCGATGGCTCACGCATCACGCCCATACAGCATTATTTAATATCAACACCTTGGAAATTCATCGCGCCAAACGGGCTGATCTTGAAGCCAGATACGTTTGGTGTGGTGAATACGGTCACGACCGAGTGCGCCATGGTGGTCCAAGGCACTTCACGTTTGAAGATTTCTTGGGCTTTCATGTACATTTCGGTACGTTTGGCTTTGTCCGTAGTTTTCACTGCGTCGGTCACCAATTTGTCGAAATCTTTGTTACACCAGCGCGAGTAGTTATTGCCGTTAATCGCTTTACAGCTGAGCAATACGCCGAGCCAGTTGTCCGGATCGCCATTGTCGCCCGTCCAGCCGACGATGATCGCGTCCTGCTCACCGGTTTTCGCACGTTTGAGGTATTCACCCCATTCGTAGCTGACGATTTTCGCTTTCACGCCGACTTTCGCCCAGTCCGCTTGCACCATTTCGGCCATCAGTTTGGCGTTCGGGTTGTACGGACGTTGTACCGGCATTGCCCACAGATTGATTTCGTAGTTTTCAGGTACGCCGGCTTTTTTCAGCAACTCTTTGGCTTTTTCTACGTCATACGGCGCGTCTTTGAGTTTGTCGTTGTACGACCATTGGGTTGGCGGCATTGGGTTGGTCGCTTTGATGCCTGCACCTTGGTACACTGCTTGCAAAATCGCGTCTTTGTTGATCGCCATGTCGAGGGCTTGACGGACTTCGAGTTTACCCAAAGGGCCGTGTTCGACGTTGTAGCCGAGGTAGCCGACGTTAAAGCCCGGTTGATCCAATACGGTGACTTTGCCCGATTTTTTAGCTGCGTCAATCTCAGCGGTTTTTGGATAGGCCGATACGTTGCATTCACCCGCTTGAACTTTTTGTGCGCGCACAGAGGAGTCTTTGGTGATGGCGAATACCAAGTTGTCCACTTTAATGTTGTCTTTGTTCCAGTAGTCTGGGTTTTTCACGAAGCGGATTTGTGTGTCTTTTTGGTAGTTTTTGAATACGAACGGACCGGTACCGACTGGGAATACATTCAGATCGCTGGCTTTACCTGCTTTTTCCAGCTGAGCTGCGTATTCAGCTGAGTGCATCACCGCAAACGGCATCGAGATGTTTTGGATGAAAGCGGCATCGACGTCTTTCAACACGACCTTCACGGTGTTGTCATCCACTTTGGTGATCGATGCGACGTTATCCGGCAATGCCATGTCCGAGGCGTATGGGAACTCTGCTGGATAGGCTTTGTTAAACGGAAAGTCTTTATTGACCATGCGGCTCAATGAGAACACAACGTCGTCCGCATTAAAGTCACGCGTCGGTTTGAAATACTCGGTGGTGCCGAATTTCACGCCTTTGCGCAGGTGGAAGGTGTAGGTTTTACCATCCGGTGATACATCCCAGCTCTCAGCCAATCCTGGTTCAACTGAAGTTTCGCCACGTTTGAATTGTGCCAAGGTGTTGTACACCGTGTAGGTGGTTGCGTCAAACGTCGTACCTGCTGTGTACTGCGCCGGATCAAAACCCTCTGGGCTACCTTCGGAACAGTAAACCAACGTTTTTTTACCATCGGCGCTGGCGCCGCCTGCCGCTGCTTTTTCAGCAGAACCTGATTTACCACTGTTGCCACCACAGGCTGCTAAACCAACGATACACGCCATGATCGCGGTGTATTTCAAAGTTTGTTTCAACATAAACCCTCCAAAATAAAAAAGGTGTGATGTGCAAAAAATTCATGATTTTTACAAAATGCACTCACATGGTCGCAATATACCTCACGATAAGGGAAAGATTCAAGCTTTTAGTTGAGATGAAACAGTAAGCGAGCGGTATTAAATCATCTGGTTGTCATGAAATACCAATAAAATGTGTCGAATATATAAGGATAGGCTCTATAATTGGATGGTTATGTGATTTTAAAGCGGACTGGTTTGGCGTTATATGGTTCTGAGTAGGGCAAGTTGATTGTTGGATCGTCATTCAAGGAGACAAAATGGCAACGCAAAATGGTTCTATAGCTGGCAGCGGCTACGGTAATGTGTACATTGATGCACTGGCATGGGGCTGTGGTTGGTCTAATGCATCTACTTCGCCGATTACTTACTCATTCGGCAGTGGAGATGTGCCCGCTTCGGACAGCTCTATTGGCGCTTTTACAGGATACAGTTGGACTGCTTCAGAAAAAGCTGCTTTTCGAGCAGCGTTGGCTAACTACTCCAGTGTGTGCAATGTGAAATTTACCGAACAGGCAGACAACACGACTTCGGCGAATATCGTCTGGTGGAATGTACCTCAAAGCGCCATCGGCGAAGGTATGCTGGGGTACCATGAGGTTCCAGAGGGTAATTACTCTAGTATCTATGGTTATTTCAATGCCGATACCGACAGTTGGAGTTATTTGGATAAAGGCGGTTATGGGTATGTTACCGTGATTCATGAAATCGGTCATGCTATGGGGCTGGCGCATCCGCATGATGGTGGTAGTGATGCGGACGCAACCACCTTCCCGGGTGTGACTTCGGCGGACTCTTTGGGAACCAATGAGCTGAACCAAGGTATCTGGACTACTATGAGTTATAACGATGGCTGGAAAGGTCATACATCAGGCTATTACGATTATGGTTGGCAGGGAACGCTGATGGCATTTGATATCGCTGCTTTACAAAAATTGTACGGCGCGAACATGACAACCGCGACGGGAAATAATGTATATCATCTGCCGACGGCGAATGAAGCAGGTACATACTGGTTCTGTATTTGGGATGCGGCAGGTATCGATACGATTAGCAACGAAGGTTCGGCCGTGGCTTGTACGATTGATCTGCGTGCAGCACCTTTGGTCGGTGCGAATGCAGGTGGTTATATATCGTATGACACAGGGATTTTTGGCGGCTTTACGATTGCCAATGGGGCTGTGATTGAAAACGCAATCGGTGGGAATGGTAATGATGTGATAACGGGTAATGGTATCGCAAATGTATTAACAGGCGGGGCGGGGAATGACTATTTGAACGGTGGTGCTGGTGCCGATACTCTTGTAGGGGGCGTTGGCAATGATATTTATATTGTCGATAATCTGAAAGATATTGCGACTGAGGCAATTAATGCTGGTATCGATCAAGTACGTGCTTTTTACATTAACTATACACTGGGCGCCAATGTCGAAAACTTGCAGCTCATGGATGTGGCGAATATCAATGGCACTGGCAATGAACTGAATAATGTGATTGACGGCAATACGGGCAACAATGTATTAAATGGCAATGCTGGCAACGACCACTTGAATGGTGGAGCGGGCAATGACTATCTGAATGGTGGACTCGGTTCGGATACTATGCTTGGTGGGGCTGGCAATGATACCTATATTGTTGATAACACACGCGATGTGGTGACTGAATTGGCATCGGAAGGGATAGACAAGGTACAGGCGTATTTTGTTAATCACCTTTTGACCGCCAATGTGGAAAATTTACAGCTGATGGGTACGGCGAATATTAATGGTTGGGGCAATGCGCTCAATAACGTGATACAAGGTAATAGTGCGAACAATGTTATCAATGGTGGCTTGGGCAACGATACATTGACAGGAGGTGCGGGACTAGATAGTTTTGTTTTTAATTCCGCTTTAAACACCTCAAGCAATAAAGACATCATCACCGATTTTAATGTGGTTGATGACATTATCCGTTTGGAAAATGCTGTGTTCACCACATTAAGCAGAATCGGCATGTTGAGCGCCAATTTTTTCAAATCCAGTAGTACGGGCGTCGCTGCGGATAGTGATGACTATATTCTGTACAACACGACCTCTGGTTTGCTCAGTTATGATGCAGATGGCAATGGTTCTGGCGCGTCTGTGGCATTCGCAGTGATGGGAGCGTTGGTTCATCCTGCATTAACTGCCGCAGATTTTGTGGTGATTTGATGCAAATTGACATGAAAAAAGCCCAGTTTTTAACTGGGCTTTTTTGTGTTTGGTGCCGGTTGCAGGACTTGAACCCACCACCCCCTGATTACAAGTCAGGTGCTCTACCAGATGAGCTAAACCGGCGAAGACCCGCATTATACACAGAAACAAATTACTTATGCAAGATTTCCTTTGGCTCGGTGCGTGACTGCGGCCAATCTGTTGGTTTTATGAAATTCTCATGCCGGGCGCTGCGCCTGTGATCGGTTCGAGGATGTAGATGCCTTTATTGTCCGAGCCATCTTTGGCTGAGGCGGCGAGTACCATGCCTTCGGAAACGCCGAATTTCATTTTACGCGGTGCGAGGTTGGCGACCAGTACGGTGAGTTTGCCCACTAAATCTTCGGGCTGGTACATGCTGGCAATGCCGGAGAATACATTGCGCGTTTTGCCTTCGCCTGCATCCAGTGTTAATTGCAGCAGTTTGGTTGAGCCTTCTACAGCTTTGCATTCGAGGATTTTGGCGATACGCAGATCGACTTTGATGAAATCGTCAATGGTGATGGTGTCGGCAATCGGTTCAATCTCAACGGCGGCCACGGCGCTGTCGGTGGCTTGCAACGACTGTTTGTTGGCTTCGAGCAGTTTTTCAACGTGGGTCGGTTCAACGCGTGTGAGCATGTGTTTGTAGGCGTTGATCGCATACGCACTGCTCAATGGCGTCGCTACATCAGACCACATTTGCGACGGGATGTTGAGGAAGGCATAGGCTTTTTCAGCGACGCTTGGCAATACCGGTGCGAGGTAAACGGTGAGGATGCGGAATGCTTCGAGGCAGATGCTGCACACGCGGTGCAGTTCGGCATCTTGTCCTTCGATGCGTGCGAGTTCCCACGGCTTGTTGGCGTCAATGAATACGTTGACCGCGTCGGTCAGCTCCATGATGGCGCGCATGGCTTTGCCGTATTCGCGAGCTTCGTACA
>CAYPYQ010000099.1:0-1520 GCA_964414735.1 uncultured Hydromonas sp. | reverse complement strand
GCTGAATGATGCGCAATCCGCTGCGTGTGGTGTGGATTGGAATCTGGTGGAGCAACACGAATCAAACGCGGTGACACATTTCGCCACACTGCAAAAAATCGACTGGGCGGCGGTGTTTGAACGTGAATACGACGACAGCGGGCGTAGCGCCGATGAAATGCTCTATGGCGGTAGCTTTGTGCCCGATAGCGATTATCGCGTGGCAGAGCAGGCGTTGGATGCGCAGCGTCAGCCCAATGGCAAACAGCCGAATTTCAAAGATAAACGTTTGCAGGAACTGTGGTGGTTGTACCGTGCGCGGCATTTCCCGCAGACTTTGAGCGCGAGCGAGCGTGAGCGTTGGCACGACTGGCGTGCGCAGCGCCTGATCGGTGATGGGCAGATGGATGTGTGGCTGGCGCAGTTGAACGATTTGGGACAGCAATACAGCGATCAGCCGGAGAAAATCGCACTGCTGCAGGCGGTGTACGAATACGGTCAAGGTTTGGCCGATGTGTTGAATGATGACGAATCAATATGAATAATGTAAATCAACGGGAGGTCAATATGGCAACGTTTGAACGGACGGTATTGCAGGCCGAGCGACAGTTAAGCGAGGCGGATTTATACTTCGGTCACGGCATGGGTAATGCCTATGACGAGGCGGTGTATGCGGCGCAATTTTGCGCGAGTTTGCCGATTGAGGCGGAGCCAGACTGGCACGCCGAGTATCCGACGGATGCACAAACACGACTGAATAGCCTGATAAGTGCGCGTTGCCAGAGCAAAGTGCCGCTGGCGTATCTGACGCATGAGGCGTATTTGTACGGCTACAAATTCTATGTGGATGAGCGCGTGATCGTGCCGCGCAGTTTCATCGCCGAAGTGATTTTGGACGAGTTTGTGCCGTGGGTCGATCCCGACGAAGTCACCGATATTCTGGAGCTGTGCACCGGCTCGGGCTGTCTGGCGATTATGGCGGCGGATGTATTCGCCGAGGCGCAGGTCGATGCGGTGGACATTTCAGCCGATGCATTGGCGGTAGCGCGGCACAATGTCGCGCAGCACAAAATGACGGATCGCATACAATTGATCGAATCGGATTTGTACCAAGCCATCCCAGAGGGCAAACGGTACGACATCATCTTCTCCAACCCGCCATATGTGAACAGCAAAAGCATGGCGGCGCTGCCGGATGAATATCGCGCCGAGCCGCAGATCGCGTTGGCCGGCGGTGAGGACGGCATGGATTTGGTGCGCACGATTGTGGCGCAGGCGAAAAATCATCTCAAGCCCAACGGTATTTTGGTAGTAGAAATCGGTAATGAATACGACTACGCCATGCGTGCGTTTGCCCATCTACCGCTGACGTGGCTGGACATCAGCGGCTCGGAGGATGAGGTGTTTTTACTGACGTATCAGGATTTACAAAAATTGAAATGATCCATGCTGCCTTCATCGGTGCGTGCTGAGTGTGACAAATGGCTCTATCGAATAACGAATAAAATTAGGATAATTGAGCCATTAGTCACTTGGTTTTC
>CAYPYQ010000098.1:0-2613 GCA_964414735.1 uncultured Hydromonas sp. | reverse complement strand
GTGTCGCCCGGCTGGAGCATGGCGAAAAACACGCCTTGGTTGGCTTGTGAACCCGAGTTCGGCTGTACGTTGGCGGCTTCTGCACCGAAAAGCTGCTTCACGCGATCAATCGCGAGCTGTTCCACGATGTCCACATATTCGCAACCGCCGTAGTAGCGTTTGCCCGGATAGCCTTCGGCGTATTTGTTGGTCAACTGTGAACCTTGCGCTTCCATCACCGCAGGGCTGGTGTAGTTTTCAGACGCGATCAGTTCGATGTGGTCGTGTTGACGCTGAACTTCCTGCGCCATCGCTGCTGCGAGCTCGGGGTCAATATTGGCGACGGTGTGGTTGGCACGGTTAAACATGTTCGGTTCCTTCGTGGTGTGAACGCACGGCGTTCAATTCATAATAAAAGCGGTATTTTATAGGCTACTGGATATTTTATCAAACCCTGAATGAATCAAACCTTTGTTTCAATTCGATTTTTTATCAAATTGGCGAATCAGTGCGGAGGTGTCTTCGCGCCCGTGCCCCTCGGCGGAAATCTGACGATAGCGCGCCAAAGTCTCCTGTGTCAGCGGCAAATCCAGTGCCAATCCGCGTGCGCAGTCGGTGACGATGCCCAGATCTTTGATCGCCCAGTCGACCGCAAAGCCGAAGTCAAATTTGCCTTCGGACATGGTGAGACCGCGATTTTCGAGCTGCCACGAGCCTGCCGCACCGCGTTTGAGCGTATCAACCAACGCGGGAATATCGAGATTCAGTGCTTTTCCCAGTGTGATGCCCTCAGCCAAGCCTTGTAGCACACTCACAACCAAAATCTGATTGACCATTTTCGCGCCCTGACCGGAGCCGGACGTGCCGAAATGCTGCTGGTGCTGCGAATACAGTGCCAAAACCGGCTGCACGCGCTCAAATGCGGCTAAATCCCCACCCACCATGATGGTCAGCTTGCCATTTTCCGCACCGGCTTGGCCACCCGACACGGGGCAATCGAGGAATTGCACGCCACGCTCAGCGCACAACGCCGCCATCTCCTGCGCCAGCGCCGACGATGTGGTGGTGTGATCGACAATCACCGCACCCGATTTCAAATGCGGAAGCATGATCTTCACCGTTTCGCGTACATCGTTGTCATTACCGATGCACAGCGCGACGACATCCACCTGCTGCGCCAGTTCGACCAGCGAGTTTATCGTTTCACCGTTGAAAAAGCGTTGCAACCATGCTTGCGCCTTTTCCGACGAGCGATTGTACGCCAGCACGCGACGACCGCTTTTGAGCAAATGTCCAGCCATCGGCGCGCCCATCACGCCGAGACCGACAAAGCCGATGGTTTGGATATTTTGGGGAATGCCTGACATCATCATCCTTTGAAAACGATCATAAACACACTATAAACAACTCGTGAGCGGCTGAAAAGGTACAGAGTCTAACGATTTTTCCAGTACAGTTCACGCCGCAGTTCACGAACGAGACAAAGCAGCTTCTGCGACCGTCCGAATTCCGCTAAAATAACGCTTTTACGGAAAAACCATCATGTTGATACTGGGCATCGAATCCTCCTGCGACGAAACTGGCGTGGCGCTGTATGACGATCAGCGCGGCCTGCTCGCGCACGCCCTGCATTCGCAAATCGACATGCATGTTGCCTATGGTGGCGTGGTGCCGGAGCTGGCCTCGCGCGACCACATCCGCCGCGTCGTACCGCTCACACAAAAGGTATTACACGACGCGGGGCTGAATTTAGACAACGTGGACGCCATCGCCTGTACCACCGGCCCCGGCCTTGCAGGTGCGCTGCTGGTCGGCACGGCATACGCGCATGCTATCGGATTTGTATTGAATAAGCCCGTAGTCGGCGTGCACCACCTTGAAGGCCATTTGCTCTCGCCGTTGCTCTCGGACAATCCGCCTGAATTTCCGTTTATTGCTCTGCTCGTTTCTGGCGGCCATACGCAATTGATGCGCGTGGACGATGTCGGACAATACGAATTACTCGGGGAAACGCTGGACGACGCGGCGGGTGAAGCATTCGATAAAACCGCGAAAGTATTGGGCTTGAGCTATCCGGGCGGTCCTGCCGTATCCAAACTGGCGGAACAAGGCATCGCGGGTCGTTTCAAATTCGGTCGACCGATGTTGCATTCCGGCAACCTCGATTTCAGCTTCGCCGGACTGAAAACCGCCGTACTTACCCAAGCAAAATACCTGCAAAAAGCCAACCCCGACGGCCAACTAACCGAGCAGGACAAAGCCGACATCGCACTGGCTTTTGTCGATGCCGCTGTGGATGTACTGAGCAAAAAAGCATTGCAAGCACTCAAACAAACCGGCTTTAGACGACTGGTCGTCGCCGGCGGTGTGGGTGCAAACGCGCAACTGCGCGCCACACTCAACCAAATGGCAACCAAACACCACTTCGCCGTGCACTACCCCGAACTGCACCTGTGCACCGACAACGGTGCGATGATCGCACTCGCGGGCTGTCTCGCAATACGCAAAAACCCTGAATTACTACAAACGCATGATGCCTTCACCGTGCGCCCGCGCCTGCCGCTGAGTGGGCAATAAACCCACATTCTGCGAATTTTTGGCGCAAAGCCCACAAAGGCTATTGACATAAGGCCT
>CAYPYQ010000097.1:0-4241 GCA_964414735.1 uncultured Hydromonas sp. | reverse complement strand
ATCGGCGCGGTTTCACCCGCGTGATTGAGCCGTCGCGTGCTTTTATCGGTGTGCCACAGTTGCGGATTGGACGCCGCCATCTCGGACACCGCATAGCCCGCGCCCATGCGTTTGCACAGCTGGCGAAACGGTCGATCCGTCACACCCGCCATCGGTGCGACAAACACATTATTCGGTAATTCGTAAGGGCCGATTTTCATTGCAAAAGTACGTTATGAATGACATCCGACCCCACGCGAATACGATCACGACGCCATTGGGTCAAATCAAAAAACTAAGAAAAGCCTATAAGCAATCATGCTTTTCCATAGTCGCTATTGTAACAAACTCACATCCATCGCCTGCAGGAATTTGCTCAAAAAATAAGCACCGCTCAATGCACATCGAGTGCATCACAACACCACAAAGCGAAATAAAAAACGCCCCGCATATGTATGCAGGGCGCTTTTGTTTGACTGGGGTGGCTGATGGGGCTCGAACCCACGACAACAGGAATCACAATCCTGGACTCTACCAACTGAGCTACAGCCACCATCGAACTATCGGCCAAATGTTCGCTACCGAAACATTCTGGCCTGCCCGACAGGAATCGAACCTGTGACCCACAGCTTAGAAGGCTGTTGCTCTATCCAACTGAGCTACGGGCAGATTTCTGCAGGCAAATAAAAAATGGTCGGAGCGGCGGGATTCGAACTCGCGACCCTCTGGTCCCAAACCAGATGCGCTACCAGACTGCGCTACGCTCCGAGAAGTGAGATTATATGTCTTCCTCCAGAGCTTTGCAAGCTTTTCTATGCATTCTGGATAAAAACAAACACTTTTATGTTGAAATTGAATAGGTACGCGTGGGTTTAGAGAATTGCCGGACGATTGCTAACACGATTTTCATCGGAGTATGCTTCGGTCTGTGGAAAATGCTCGCGCAATATTCCATCCAACTCCTCGATCACTTGCAGCAAACCTATACCCCATGTTTTCGCATGCGCATGCTCATACAAGATATGCACCCACGCATCCCACTGATCCTGTCCGATCAATTGTGCCAATGCACGATCAGCAACGAGCTCAATGCGTTTATCCGCATACAGTAGATAAATCAGTAAACCGTTATTCTGCGGCGTATCCCACACCTGCATTTTGCCAAACACGCACCAAGCACGCTCACGTGCGCGCGCACGACGCATCAGATACGACCACGGCAAGCGTGATTCAATCGCAATGGCAATCTCTGCTGTGTGATGCTTTTCGGATTCCTCAATGCGCTGCGCGATGATCTCGCGTTCATCCTCGCTGAGCATTGATTTGACCTGCCATGAGAAGGTAAACCAATGCTTCAGCACCCGTTTAATTTGCCCCCACAAGGACAGATCCAATGGTGTAAATGCCTTCATTACCAGCTACCTCCTGCACCACCACCACCAGCGTCACCGCCACCGCCGGAGCCACCCCAACCGCCACCGCCGAAGCCGCCACCGCCGCCCCAACCACCAGAGCCGCCACCCAGACCGCCGCCAAAACCACCACCCCAGAAAATATCGTTGTTGCGATGATTATTCGATGAGCGCTGAGTTGCCATTTGATAGGAGCGGCCGCCAAAAATCAGAATAAAGAAGAAAACCGCAATCCCCGCCATCACACCCAAACCCAACACACTGGTCATGCTGTATGCGATCAGCGCAGCGATACCGCCTGCGGGTGGCGCAACCAACCAGCGACTAGTTGCCCCGGCAATACCGGAACCAATAATCGCCAATGCGCCTATGAGAATCAAAACATCAATCAAGCCAACTTCGGCGCCCTGCTGATTTTGCGCCGTAGCGCTCGGTGCAGGTAATTGCTCGCCCTCGATCAGTTTCATCAGCTGCGTGGTACCTGCTTCCAAACCGGTGGCATATTGCCCTTGTTTGAACGCCGGCGTGATGTACTCGGTGATCACGCGTTTGGCTATCACGTCGGGAATCGCACCCTCAAGGTTGCGCATGACGTAAATCCAAACTTTATGATCGTTGGCAGCGACTACCACCAGCACGCCGTCGCCTACGCCTTTACGTCCGAGTTTATAAGTCTCGGCCAAGCGTTGCGAATAGCTGAAAATATCTTCCGGCGCAGTGGTGGGCACCGTGATCACGGCAATCTGGCTGCCTTTGGCCTTTTCAAAAGCCAGCAACTTTTGCCACAGCACTTCTTCTTCGGTCGGCGAAAGGATGTCGGCTTGATCCACCACCAGCTTGGTCAGCTGCGGCACAGGCTGTAATTGCTGCGCCTGAGCGACATTGAAAAACGCGCCGGGCAGCGAGACCACCAGCGCAATCAGCGCCAGCAGCGTCAAACATCTGTGTTTCAAAGTGCGCAGTATGGAGAGGCTAAACATCATCGTGTGCCCGTATCGCATGAAAAGAGCATGAAAGGACATGGGAAAACCAACCGAAATCATTGTTCATCAGCATGGCACGCCATTCAATCAATCCTCCCTATAATTCCCTATAGGCCAATCGATTGATGGCGTGATGCCGACAATGCAGATTATTGTTTCGGTGCAGCAGGCGTTGCGTTTGAGCCGCCCACGTTGAATTCAACTTTCGGTGCGACGCTGATTTCCGCTTCATTGGCCACACTGTAGTTGGCTTTCGGTTTGTAACCAAAGACCATTGCGGTCAAGTTATTCGGGAATGTACGCAGCGTGGTATTGTACGTTTGCACGCTGTCGATGTAATTTTTACGCGCGACAGCGATGCGGTTTTCCGTGCCTTCCAATTGCGCACGCACTTCTTGGAACGCTTGGTTGGCTTTCAGGTTCGGGTAGTTTTCCGACACAACCAACAGGCGTGACAATGCGCCTTGCAATTGATTTTGCGCCGCAATGAATTTTTGGAACGCAGCCGGATCGTTGATCAATTCCGGAGTCGCTTTCATGCCAGCAACCGATGCGCGTGCATTGGTCACGTCGGTCAACACGCTACGCTCAAAGTTCGCTTCCGCTTCAGCGGTTTTCACGATGTTGGGAATCAATTCCGCACGGCGTTGATATTGGTTAATCACTTCGGACCATTTGGCTTTCACGCCTTCGTCCTGTGACTGCATGGTGTTATAACCGCAACCGGTCAATAACAAAGTGGCTACAACCATTACTGCTGACAATAATGAACGCATCTCGCGACTCCTTATCAAAATATTCAAACAAACCGCAGCGACATAGCTCTTTTTAGAGCGTCAGCCGCTACCAGTGAAAATCAGTATACCCCAGTTTATCAGGAGATGTTCACCGAACATGGGATTATTTGTGTGTGGAGTCACGCTTTTCAAGCGCATGGGCACATAATTTCCGTGTATGGCTTGATTGTTTTAGGCAAAAAAAGAGGCCGCCCGAGGGCGACCCAAATCACACAAAGCAACTGTCTGGAGCACTATGTACTCCACACGGTATAGATTACGCGAGTTTTTTTACAGAAAGCTTACTGCACAAGGCTTTGCCAGCTTTTTTGCATAAAATGTCGCGTGAATACTGCATATTTCCCACACCTATCCAATTAGCGAGCCAAATTACTCGATCCCATCAGATATACATCCACCTCTCGTGCGGCCTGACGACCTTCGCGAATCGCCCAAACCACCAGCGACTGGCCGCGACGAACGTCACCGGCAACGAATACGCCATCCACGTTGGTCGCGTAGGCTTTGTCGCCTTCGGTCGCCGCTGCGGCGTTGTTACGCGCGTCTTTGTCAATGCCAAATGCGTCCAACACCGATTGCATTGGATGCACGAAACCCATTGCCAACAACACGAGGTCGGCTTTGATTTCAAACTCGCTACCGGCGACTTCGGCCATTTTGCCGTCTTTAAATTCCACACGCACGGCGTTCAATTTTTCCACTTGACCATTCGCACCCGCAAAGGATTGTGTGCCAATCGCCCAATCACGGTTACAGCCTTCATCATGACTGGTGGAGGTGCGCAATTTGATCGGCCAGTACGGCCAGACGCTGGTTGCGGTTTTATCCTCGACTTCCGCTGGTTTTGGCATCACTTCGATCTGCGTCACGCTGGCCGCGCCGTGGCGATTGGCCGTACCCACACAGTCCGCGCCGGTATCACCGCCGCCGATGACGACGACGTGTTTGCCTTTGGCATTGATCGGATTCGCGCCGTCACCCGCCACTTCGTGGTTCTGCGCGATCAGCCATTCGAGTGCGAAGTACACGCCTTTGAGCTCACGCCCTGGCACCGGCAAATCACGCGGCGT
>CAYPYQ010000096.1:0-2132 GCA_964414735.1 uncultured Hydromonas sp. | reverse complement strand
GACGGATCGACCGTTTCGCCAGCTGTGCAAACGCATGGGCGCGGGCTATGCGGTGTCCGAGATGGCGGCGTCCAATCCGCAACTGTGGCACACCGATAAAAGCACGCGACGGCTCAATCACGCGGGTGAAACCGCGCCGATAGCGGTGCAGATCGCGGGTGCTGATCCGGATATGCTGGCACATGCTGCGGCGTTTAACGTCGAGCGCGGCGCACAGATCATCGACATCAATATGGGCTGTCCGGCGAAAAAGGTATGTAGCACGGCGGCTGGTTCGGCATTGTTGCGCGATGAACCTTTGGTCGAGCGGATTTTGCGTGCGGTGGTTGCTGCGGTGGATGTGCCGGTAACGCTGAAGTTTCGCACAGGTTGGAGTCGAGAGCAGAAAAATGCACTGACGATTGCGCGGATGGCGCAGGATTGCGGCATTCAGATGCTGACTTTGCATGGGCGAACGCGTGCGGACGGCTATCGTGGTGAAGCGGAGTACGACACGGTTCGCGCGGTGAAGCAGTCGGTGCAGATTCCGGTGGTGGCCAATGGCGACGTGACCAGTCCGCAGAAAGCTCGATTCGTGCTCGATGCGACGGGTGCGGATGCGGTGATGGTTGGGCGTGCGGCGCAGGGGCGTCCGTGGATTTTTCGTGAGATTGTGGCGTATCTGCGTGATGGGCAGTTGATTGCGCCGCCGACAGTGGCGGAGGCAAAAGCGGTGTTGTTGGAACATTTGCAGCACCACTATGATTTTTACGGCGAGTTTATGGGCGTGCGCACCGCGCGCAAGCACATCGGCTGGTATGTAACGCCGTTGCAGAGGGGGGAAGCCTTTCGGCAACGGATGAATGCGTTGGATGGGACGACGGCGCAATTGCAGGCAGTGGCTGATTTTTTGGATGAATTGGCCGAGCAGTACGAGTTTTTACCTTACTTATAAACAATAACCAATAACGAAAAGAACAGAGTTAGATATGAACGCAGTTTTTGAAAAAGCAGTTAATGCACACCTTAATGGGCACATCAATGGACAGAGCAATGGGCACCTCAACGGACACGCCAACGGCACATTGACACACGACGAGGGCATGGTGGACATTGCCGCTTGTCTGACTCATCATTTTGAAGCGTACTTTACCGATCTGGACGGCGTAACGCCGAGCCACCTGTATCAAATGATGCTCTCCGCATGCGAAAAACCGCTGCTTGAATGGGTGATGGAAAAAACCCGCCAAAATCAAAGTTTGGCCAGCGAATGGCTCGGTATGAACCGCGCCACGCTGCGTAAAAAACTGCAGCAATACGACTTACTGTGAGCCCGCTCGGCGGGTAACAGCACCCGACGAGCGCGACACCAACGATTTTTATCTTTCAAAAAACGAGGAAATCATGATTAAAACAGCATTGTTGTCCGTCTCGGACAAAACCGGCGTGCTCGAACTCGCGCAAGCCTTGCACGCGCACGGTGTCAAACTGCTCTCGACCGGCGGTACGGCCAAACTGCTCGCCGATGCGGGCTTGCCCGTGGTAGAGGTCGCCACGCACACCGGTTTCCCTGAGATGCTCGATGGTCGCGTGAAAACCCTGCATCCGAAAATCCACGGCGGTCTGCTCGCGCGTCGTGATTTGCCTGAGCACATGGCCGCATTGAGCGAACACGGCATTGAGACCATTGACATGCTGGTTGTGAACCTCTACCCGTTTGAAGCCACCGTCGCCAAAGCCGATTGCACGCTCGAAGATGCGATTGAAAACATCGACATCGGCGGTCCGGCGATGGTGCGCAGCGCGGCGAAAAACTGGCGCGACGTGGTCGTATTGACCGACGCCAACCAATACGCCGAAGTACTGAACGAACTCAAAACCAACAACGCCGTTTCCGACGCGACCAAATTCAAATGCTCCGTGGCCGCGTTCAACCGCATCGCCCAGTACGACGCTGCGATCAGCAACTACCTCTCGGCCATCGACCCGCAAACCCGCGATGTGGCGGCACGTGCCGAATACCCTGAGCAACACAACGCCAATATGGTCAAAGTACAGGACCTGCGCTACGGCGAAAACAGCCACCAAACCGCCGCACTCTACCGCGACCTCTACCCCGCGCCCGGCTCGCTCGTCACCGGCAAGCAACTGCA
>CAYPYQ010000095.1:0-2324 GCA_964414735.1 uncultured Hydromonas sp. | reverse complement strand
CTCGCACCGTCAGGACACCACATTCCGGTGCGCCGCTATGTGCATCCGGATGTGTTTAAAATGTTTGAAGAAAAAGCCTACGAAATGGGCTTTACCCACGCAGCCGTAGGTGCGATGGTGCGCTCATCCTATCATGCCGATGCTCAGGCGCATCAGGCTGGAGTTTAATAAATAACTTTAAGATTAATTTGTAATTAATTGTTTATTAATAAAATAATTAATTAGAAAAGAGACAGAGCATGAGCCTATACCAAGAAAACTTGACGATTGCACAGAATGTTTTGCTGACGCAACATGGTTTGCAAATTGACGATTTGAGCCGTGTGTTCGCTGAAATTTCGGCACATCGTGCGGACGATGCGGACATTTATTTCCAATACACACGTTCCGAAGGCTGGTCGTTGGAAGAGGGTATCGTCAAAGCAGGTAGCTTTAATATTGATCAAGGCGTAGGCATTCGCACGGTGGTCGGTGACAAAACCGCATTTGCCTACTCGGATAATATTCACATGGACGCCTTGCTCAATGCAGCGCGTGTGACGCGGGGCATTGCGCCGAATCGTTCGGGACGAGGTGTTAAAGCAATCAAACCGTGGCAGGGACAGGTTACCGCCTATGCGCAGGATTTGTACTTACCGCATGATCCATTGGCGAGCTTGGACTCACAAGCCAAAGTCGCGTTACTGGAAAAAATTGAGAAAATCGCCCGTGCGCAGGATCCGCGCGTCACGCAAGTGATGGCAAATTTGGCGGCTGAATACGATGTGGTACTGGTTGCCCGCGCCGATGGCACGCTGGCGGCGGATGTGCGTCCGTTGGTACGTTTGAACTGCACGGTGATTGTCGAGGCTAACGGTCGTCGTGAAATTGGCTCAATGGGCGGCGGCGGTCGTCAGGATTTTTCATACTTTAGTGATGCGGTGTTGACGCATTATGCACAGGAAGCGGTGCGCTTGGCGCTGGTGAATCTGGAGTCGAAACCAGCACCAGCGGGAGTATTGCCGGTAGTGCTGGGTGCGGGCTGGCCGGGGATTTTATTGCATGAGGCCATTGGTCATGGTTTGGAAGGCGATTTTAACCGCAAAGGTTCGAGCGCGTTTTCAGGTAAAGTCGGTCAGTGCGTCGCTGCCAAAGGCGTGACGGTGGTGGATGACGGCACGCTCGCCGGCCGTCGTGGCTCGCTGAATGTGGATGATGAAGGCTGTCCGACCGCGTGTACGACGCTGATCGAGGATGGTGTTTTAAAAGGTTATTTGCAAGACGCGATGAATGCGCGTCTGATGAAAACCAAACGCACGGGTAATGGTCGCCGCGAGTCCTACGCGCATTTACCGATGCCACGCATGACCAATACTTATATGCTCGGCGGGCAGCATGCGCCTGAGGAAATCATTGCGTCGGTGAAGCGCGGTATTTATGCGCCAGGATTTAGCGGCGGGCAGGTGGACATCACCAGTGGTAAATTCGTATTCTCAACTTCTGAAGCCTATTTGATCGAAAATGGCAAAATCACCACGCCGATCAAGGGCGCAACGCTGATTGGCAATGGACCGGATGCTTTGACTAAAATCAAGATGATCGGTAACGATATGGCGTTGGACAGCGGCGTAGGTACCTGCGGCAAGGATGGTCAAAGCGTGCCGGTGGGCGTGGGCCAGCCCACTTTGCGCATCGACGGTCTGACCGTCGGCGGCGCACAACTGTAATTTGTCATTATTATTATCATCATGTCGCATCATCTTATTGAGCAAACGACACGTCGGCGTATTCTTTGGGCGTGGTTGGCTTTGCTGGTTTCAGGTGTTTTTCTGCTGTGGTGGTCGGAGTTTTCGGCTTTGGGGCAGGCGGTTGAATTCTGGGTCAGTCGTCAGTTTTATCAGGTGGGTGTGGGCTTTCCTTTGCGTGATTCGGCGCAATTTGATTTCTGGTGGCATATTTTCCCCAAACGGATGATGTTTTTATTGCCGATTTGGGCGTTGATTCAAATTGTCTATGGCTTGATTTTGCGGCAAAAAGACCGCTTAACTGGGGTTCGTCGAGAAGAATGG
The DNA here is from genome assembly GCA_964414735.1 of uncultured Hydromonas sp. GTDB lineage: Bacteria > Pseudomonadota > Gammaproteobacteria > Burkholderiales > Burkholderiaceae > CTSOIL-112. Next base: position 276 of record CAYPYQ010000095.1, on the reverse strand, counting down.
CTGCGTTGGTGCGCGATTTTTGTGGTGGGCTTGCTGATTCCCGTACTGTTGAGTGCGTTGAAGAAGTGGACGAATCAGGCCTGCCCGTGGAGTTTGCAGGATTTTGGCGGTACTTTGCCGTATGTGCATTTGCTCGATCCGCGCCCATGGGCGGCGCGCAGTCAGGCATGTTGGCCTGCGGGACACGCGGCGGTGGGATTGTCGTTGTTGGTGGTGAGCTTCGTTGGCGGCTGGCCGCGTGCGCTGTGGCGCGATGAGTCTGCTTTACTTGCGCCG
>CAYPYQ010000094.1:0-8174 GCA_964414735.1 uncultured Hydromonas sp. | reverse complement strand
CAGCGAAAACTCCAAACCGATGGTGAACATCAAAAACACAATACCCAGCTCGGCAAAATGCCGCACCGACTCAGGATCGGGTAGCACGCCCAAGGCATACGGCCCGATCAGCACGCCCACCGTCAGGTAGCCCAAAATCGGCGGCAAATGCAGCAGACGAAACAACACCACCGCCGCAACGACGATGGATAAAAACAGGACGATGAGCGATAAACCTTGCATGAAACTCCATCAAACCAATGCCCATGAGCGCAAGCGCAACTCCGAAAAATCAAAGGCTTGCGCGTTGTGAGCGCGGGCTAAAACCGTTATACTTGAGCCTTGATAATAGCAAAATTACATCCTTATTGAACGAGAATATGCAGCCACAAGAGATATTGGACGCCGCCCGCGAAGTACTGCACATCGAAGCCACCGCGCTCATCGACCAGTCCGCACATTTGGACGAGCATTTCATCAAAGCCATTGACCTGATTTTGAACTGCAAAGGTCGTGTGGTCGTATCCGGCATGGGTAAATCCGGCCACGTTGGTCGCAAAATCGCCGCGACGCTGGCCTCGACCGGCACACCAGCGTTTTTCGTGCACCCCGCCGAAGCGAGCCACGGCGATCTGGGCATGATTACGCCGGACGACGTGGTATTGGCCTTATCCCATTCGGGTAAAAGCGATGAATTGCTTGCCATCTTGCCGATTGTGAAACGCGCAGGTACCCGACTCATTACCATGACCGGCAATCTGGAGTCGGAAATGGCGCTGTTGGCCGACGCGCATTTGCTGGTGTTTGTCAAACGCGAAGCCTGCCCGCTCAACCTCGCGCCAACCGCCAGCACTACGGCGGCACTCGCTTTGGGCGACGCATTGGCAGTCGTTTTGCTCAAGCTGCGCGGCTTTAACGAAGAAGACTTCGCCCGCTCACATCCGGGCGGCGCTTTGGGTAAGCGCTTACTCACCTACGTGCGTGACGTGATGCGCACCGGCACACAAATCCCGATGGTGCAAAGCGGCGAAAGCCTGATTGAAGCGCTGTCCGAAATCACCCGCAAATCGTTGGGTATGACCGCGATTGTCGATGCCGAGCAACGCGTGTTGGGTGTACTGACCGACGGCGACATCCGCCGCCTACTGGAAAAAGGGGTGGATGTACGGAGCTTGCAAGTTGATGAAGTGATGTCGAAAAACCCATATAGTATTGAACCGAATCTACTTGCGGTATCCGCCGTTGAACTGATGCAACGTCACCACATCAATCAGATTTTGGTCATCAACGAACAACGTCAACTCGTCGGCGCCCTGAACGTGCATGACCTATTCGCTGCCAAAGTGATGTAATCCATTGAACGGAACCCAACCATGACCCACCGCTCCAGCTTCTCAATGACCAACGATGCTTTGTACCGTCCCGTCGGCGCCAGACCCCGTGACGATGTGATCGCGCGTGCAGCGCGCGTGCGTCTGCTGATTTTGGACGTGGACGGCGTGCTGACTACTGGCTATTTGGATTACGACAGTGCAGGCGAGGCCACTAAGTCGTTTTACGTACAGGATGGCTTGGGACTGCAACTATTGCGCCAACAAGGCATCGTACTGGCGATCATCAGCGGGCGCGACTCGAAAGTCACCGCGTCACGCGCGGCGGATCTGAAAATCCATCATGTGCTGCAAGGCGCGCAGGACAAAGGCGCGGCGTTGGCGCAACTGCTGGACACCGTCGGCATTACGGCGCGTGAATGCGCCTACATCGGTGACGACGTGATTGACCTGCCGATTCTGCGCGCGGTCGGCTTCGCTGTGAGCGTGCCGAACGGCCATGTGCTGGCACGCGAAGCAGCGCACTGGGTCACGACGCAGGGCGGTGGAGCAGGCGCGGTGCGTGAGCTGTCCGAACTGATTTTATATGCACAAGATAAATTGCTGACCGCATACGCGCCGTATTTGGCTGCGCCGAATGCCGACCAGCCTCGATTGGAGATTGTCTGATGGCACACGGCTGGAACAACGGATGGCGCTATTGGCGACGATTCAATCTGCCCAACGTCGTCTACCTCCTGATTTTGCTCGCCATTATGGCGCTGAGCTACTGGTACGTGCGCAAAGACACCACCCAACAGGCTGCGCCACCGGCCAAGCAGGCTGATCGCATGGATGGCTTTGCCGAACAAGCGGAACTGACGCAAACCAGCAAAGACGGCTCCTTACTGTATCATGCGACCATGAGCAATATTGAACATTTTGGCAATGACGATCTCGCGGGTAAAAGCGTATATCTGATCGCCACCAGTGACAAACAGCCGCGTGTGACCGTTCATGCCAATCAAGCGGTCTGGCACGGTCAGGCACAAAACGTCGATCTGAGCGGCCAAGTGGTATTGACGCGCGAGGCCGAAGCCAACGACCCGGACAGTCGCCCCATGGTGCTCACCACCGAGAAAATGACCGTGGATATGGCGCAGGGCTTGGCCAGCAGCGACGAAGCATTCACCATGAAGCAGGGCGAAAGCGTGCTCAATGGCAAACGCTTTCGCTATGATTATCAATTGCGCGACTTGAGCATGGGCGGGCCGGACGGTGGCCGCATCAAGGCTCAAATCGTGAATGCGGGCAAATAAATATGCCGCGGCAACACTATAGGACACACACATGACATATTTTTCCAAGCCCACTCAGCTGATGCGCGCATGGCTGCTGCTATTGGCCTTCAGCGTACCCATCGGCCTGAGTCATGCGCAATCGGCACCCCTGAATGATCGCGGACAACCGATCAACATCGAAGCCGACGCCGTCACCTACAGCGATGTGACACAGACCAGCACCTTCACGGGGCACGTCATTCTGACCCAAGGTTCCATGCAAATTCAGTCCAATACCGTTGAGGTCATCATCACACCGGAAGGCTATAACTACGCCACTGCCAAAGGCGGCGCAAACGGCTTGGTACATTTTCGCCAAAAGCGTGACGGTGCCAGCGACTGGATGGAAGGCCAAGGCGAACAACTGCTGTACGATAGCAAAAGCAATGTGGTGACACTATCCAAGCGCGCGCAAGTACGCCGCGTGGATGCTCAAGGCAAACTGATGGATCAGATCAATGGCGAAGAATTGACCTACAACCAACTCACCGAAGTGTTCGAGTCCAACGTCAACCGCAAAGGCCGCACACACGTGCTGATCACGCCGCGAGGTGGCCAATGAACGTGAGCGCTGATCCTGTGAATCCATTGACCCATCCGCGCTCGGAGCTGGCGGCACAACATTTGCAAAAAACCTATGGCAAACGCACTGTGGTCAAGGACGTATCCTTCTGCGTGCGCAGCGGCGAAGTGGTCGGTCTGCTCGGACCGAACGGTGCGGGCAAAACCACCTCTTTCTACATGGTCGTCGGTTTGGTCGGCGCGGACAAAGGCGACGTAACGATTGATAACATCAGCCTCGTGCGCCAGCCCATGCACGTGCGCTCACGCCACGGTCTGTCGTACTTGCCGCAGGAAGCCTCGATTTTCCGCAAACTCACGGTGGAGGAAAACATCCGCGCCGTGCTCGAACTGCAACGCGACGACAGTGGCAAACGCCTCAATCGCGCCGAAATTGACCGTCAGCTGCATCAGCTGGTCGCCGACTTACAAATCGGTCACATCCTGCACAGCCCCGCACCAGCGTTGTCTGGTGGCGAACGTCGCCGCGTGGAAATCGCCCGCACTCTGGCGACCAATCCGCGCTTTGTGTTGCTGGACGAACCGTTCGCCGGTGTCGATCCGATCGCTGTGATTGACATCCAGCGCATCATCCAGTTTTTGACCGAACGCGGCATCGGCGTATTGATTACCGATCACAACGTGCGTGAAACCCTCGGCATTTGCGACCGCGCCTATATCATCAGCGATGGCACGGTATTGGCCGAAGGCGATGCGGATACCATTGTGAACAATGAAGCCGTGCGCCGCGTCTATCTGGGCGAGCACTTTTCGATGTAAACACATACACTCTGGGAGAAACCTATGGCCAACATTCTACTCACCGGTGGAACCGGATACATCGGCGCACACACCGCCGTTGTTTTAATCGAATCGGGGCACACGCCAATTTTGCTCGATAATTTTTGCAATTCCAGTCCAAAAGTCTCCCAGCGCATTGAGCAGATCACCGGCGTCCTGCCCAAAGTCATCGAGATGGATGTCTTGAACACCGCCGGATTGACCGAAGTGCTCAAAGCCGAAAAGATCGAAGCGATCATCCATTTTGCCGCGCTCAAGGCCGTCGGTGAATCGGTGGCCAAACCACTGATGTACTACCACAACAACGTCACCGGCACACTCAGCGTACTGGACGCGATGACACAGGCCGGGGTACAGCACATCGTCCTCAGCTCATCGGCCACCGTGTATGGTGAAAAAGGCGTGCCACCGATGCGCGAGGACGCACCGCTGTCCGCAACCAACCCGTATGGCGAGACCAAAGTGATGATGGAGCGCATCATCACCGATGTGGCACATGCACAAAGCAATATGCGTTACGCCATGCTGCGCTATTTCAATCCAGTCGGCGCGCACCCATCCGGCCTGATTGGCGAGCATCCGCGCGGCATTCCGAACAACCTCATGCCCTACATTCAGCAAGTCGCCGTCGGCCTGCGCGAGCAGCTGTCCGTATTCGGTAACGACTACCCAACCGCCGACGGCACCGGCGAGCGCGACTACATCCACGTCATGGACTTGGCGCGCGGTCACGTACTCGCGGTTGCGCGCCTGCTCGCAGGCAACGATTCGTTCACCGTCAATCTGGGCACGGGGCAGCCGATCACGGTACTGCAAATGGTGCAGGCGTTTGAGCAAGCATCCGGTCAAAAAATCCCCTACACCATTGCGCCGCGCCGTCCGGGTGATGTGGCCTCGGTGTACGCCAACCCTGAGTTAGCCAAAGTGCTGTTGAATTTTTCCACCGAATACGGCGTGACCGATATGTGTCGCGACGCGTGGGTGTGGCAAAGTCGCAACCCGAATGGCTACGAAGACGCCTAAAACACCCGTTTTTGCACAATATAAGCCGCAAACACGCGGCTTATATTGAGTTTTCGCGCGGCATACTGTATTTTATTGGGTTGTAAAACAACTCGTTTCTCATACATCATCAACGAAAGTCAGGTTCAAAATGTCATTAGTGGTACACAAATACGGCGGCACTTCAATGGGTTCGGTCGAACGCATTCACAACGTCGCTCGCCGTGTTGCCAAATGGGTCAAAGCCGGTCATCAAGTCGTCGTGGTTCCGTCTGCGATGTCGGGTGAAACCAACCGCTTGCTCGGTTTGGCCAAAGAAGTCAATCCGAATGCCGCCGATCTGTGCCCGCGCGAAATGGATATGATCGCTTCAACGGGCGAACAAGTCTCCGTCGGTCTGCTCTCGATCGCGCTGAACAGCATTGGCGTGGACGCCATCAGCTACACCGGCTGGCAAGTGCCGGTACGCACCAACAGCGCGTTTATGAAGGCGCGCATTGAATCCATCGACGGCACACGTGTACGACGTGATCTGAATGCAGGCAAAGTAGTGATCATCACCGGTTTCCAAGGTGTTGACCCTGACAACAACATCACCACCCTCGGCCGTGGCGGCTCGGACACCTCTGCCGTGGCAGTAGCGGCGGCGATCAAAGCCGACGAATGCCTGATCTACACCGATGTGGACGGCGTGTACACCACCGACCCGCGCGTGGTTGAAAATGCACGCCGCATGGACAAAATCACCTTTGAGGAAATGCTCGAAATGGCGAGTTTGGGTTCCAAAGTATTGCAAATTCGCTCGGTCGAATTTGCCGGCAAATATGAAGTGAAAACCCGCGTACTCTCGAGCTTGACCGACCCGGACATTGACATCAACGAGGAAGCCAATTCGGGCACACTGATTACATTTGAGGAAGACGAAAACATGGAAAAAGCAGTCATTTCAGGCATCGCATTTAGCCGCGACGAAGCCAAAATCACTTTAGAACACGTACCGGATCGTCCAGGTGTCGCATTCGGCATTTTAGGCCCGATCGCTGATGCGAATATTGATGTGGACATGATTATCCAAAATCAAAGCAAAGAAGGCACTACTGACTTCTCATTCACCGTCAACCGCTCTGAGTACAACAAAGCCATGGAACTGGTGAAAAACACCATTGCTCCAGCTGTTGGCGCAGCCGCAGTGTACGGCAACGACAAAGTGGCGAAAGTTTCCGCCGTCGGGATCGGTATGCGCTCGCACGTTGGCGTCGCCAGTAAAATGTTCCACACCCTGTCACAAGCCGGTGTGAACATCCAAATGATCTCGACCTCGGAAATCAAAATCTCCGTGATTATCGAAGACAAATTCATGGAACTGGCCGTGCGCGAACTGCATCATGCATTTGACTTGGAAAACGAAGTTAGCAACGACGCGGTGTAAATAACGCCCAACCACCAATAAAAAACCCTCGCAGTAACGCGAGGGTTTTATTCATCCAAATAAGGTCGCTTCATGACACCGATTTTTGCATCATCGCACGCGAAAACAGCTGATGCACCAGCAACCATGCCAAAGCCAAAACAGCCGTACCGATGAACACACCGCGCGTTTGCCAGTGGTTATTCAGCCACGCACCAAGCATTGAGCCGATAAACAGCCCCAATGCTTGAACTGTGTTGTACACGCCCGACGCCGCGCCTTTGGTCGCCGGATGCGTGAGTTTGGACAGCAACGACGGTTGTGTCGCCTCCAATACATTAAAGCCCGTGAAAAACAACAGCAGCGCGCCGGCAATCCAATACGCGCCCACGCCCGACTGTGCCGCCAAAATGATTTGTGACAACACAATCAACGCAATCGCCGCACGCATGATTTCAAACATCTTGCCGTATTTCTCCGCGCGGATAATCAGCGGAATCATCAGCGCCATGCTGATCAAAATCACCACCAGATACAGCCAAGTGCTTTGCTGATGCGATACGTTCAACGCCAGCAATTGGCGTGGAATCACCACCCACATCGCCATCTGCACCGCGTGCAATACAAATACACCGAGGTTCAGCAACCATTGACGCGCATCGCTCAGTACCTGCCGCATCGCTTGCCCGCTGGTGATCGGCGCTGCCGTTTGCTGAGCCAGCGGAATACTCCAAATCAGGCCAATTGCGATCAAGGCCAGCGTCGCAATCAGCAGAAAAATCCCGCTCATACCGATGCGGTCAAACAACAACGGCCCAACCACCAACGAGACCGCAAACGTCAGGGCAATGCTCATGCCGATCATCGCCATTGCCCGTGTGCGCACCGAATCGCGCGTGGTATCGGCGACCATCGCCACCACCACGCTGGAAATCGCCCCGGCGCCTTGCAAAGCACGCGCCATCGCCAAGCCATACACCGACTGCGCCGTTGCTGCCCAAATACTGCCCGCCGCAAAAATCAGCAAACCGAGCGTAATCACCGGTTTGCGTCCGAAGCGATCCGAGGCCAAACCATAGGGAATGTACAAAAAAGCCTGTGTCAGGCCATACGCGCCCATCGCCAGACCGATCGCCATACCCATTTTTTCGGGCGTGGATATCGCACCACCACCTAGAGGCAGCGTCAGCGCATACGGGGCGAGCACCGGCAGCACCACAAACAGCCCAAACATGCGCAGGGCGAACACCAGCGCCAGTCGCACGCTGATCATGCGCTCCTGCGCACTCAGTTGATTCAATTCAGAAGAAGCCATATCCAAGAATGATGTGAAAAACGTAAAAACGGAAGATAAAATGAAGCGTGTATCTTAACAGTTTTACCCATCCTCCCGCCAGAATTGATACAAATGCTTACAAAGCGCATCACCTCAACATTTTTCCCGCCATTCCGATTTTTCACCCCGCCGGAACATGACAGAAGGGTTGGAAAAGGGTTATAGTAGTGGATTGAATGCAACTTCGATGTGCACACACAGCTTATGAATGAAATTAAAATCCGTGGGGCGCGCACCCACAATCTGAAAAACATTTCGCTCGATCTACCCCGACAAAAATTGGTGGTCATCACCGGTTTGTCCGGCTCGGGCAAATCGAGTTTGGCGTTTGACACGCTGTACGCCGAGGGGCAGCGCCGCTACGTCGAGAGTCTGTCGGCGTATGCACGACAGTTTTTGCAGTTGATGGAAAAGCCCGACGTCGACTTGATCGAAGG
>CAYPYQ010000093.1:0-1575 GCA_964414735.1 uncultured Hydromonas sp. | reverse complement strand
GCAAAGCGTCGGATTATGTAGTGGCTTTGCCGATGTTGTGGCTGGCGGCGGAGCTGGCGCGCGGTTATGTGTTTGGCGGTTTTCCGTGGCTGATGACGGGTTATGCGCAGGTGGATAATGTCCTGCTCAAGGGTTTTTTCCCTGTCGTTGGTGCGTATGGCGTGAGTGCGCTGGCGGCGCTGCTCTCGGGTGTTTTGTCCTTGCTGTGGGTGAATCTGCGGGCGAAGCAGGGGCAGTTTTCGTTGCGCGCTTGGGCGTTCGCTGGCGTGAGCGCGGCGGCGGTTGCGGTGCTGGGGTTGATTACGCAGGGGGTGAATTGGGGTAAGCCGGTTCAGTCGCCGGTGTCGGTGCGCGTGTTTCAGCCGAATGTGGCTCAGACGATCAAATTTGATTCTGAAGAAATCGCACGCACCACGCGTAATACGCTGATGGGTGCGATCAACAGCACCGCACAGCTCACCATTTTCCCCGAGACGGTGATGCCGTATCCGTGGAACCAAGCGCCGGAGCAGGGCTTATTGGCACTGCGCAATGCCTTGGCTCAGGCGAAAGAGAGCGGGCAAAATCGTGCGGTGTTGCTCGGTGGCGTGGGCATACAGGGGACGCAGTATTTCAACAGTGGTCTGTGGCTGGACGCGAATCAGGATGTGTTCAACCCGCCGCGCTATGACAAAATTCATTTGCTGCCGTTCGGTGAGATGATTCCGTGGGGCTTTCAGTGGTTTGTCAACGCGATGAACATTCCGCTCGGCGGCTATGGTTATGGTCAATCGCGCAAGCCATTTGATTTGAATACGCCGAGCGGTACAGTCAAGGTGGCGACGAATATTTGCTACGAAAATGTGTTCGGCGAGGAGCTGGCGGCGTTTCATGTGGATGGCCAAGCGCCGAATATTTGGGTGAACCAGACCAATCTCGGTTGGTTTGGCGACGCGCGTACCAGTCCGGCGCATGTGCAGTTTTTGGCGATGTCGCAGGCGCGTGCGATGGAGCTGGCACGACCGATGGTGGTCGTGACCAACACCGGTATTTCCGCGCACATTACGCCGGATGGCGTGGTTGCCGCTGATTTGCCCGCGCAAAAAGAAGCGGTGGGCAACTGGTCGGTGCAGCCGTATGACGGGCAAACACCGTTCGTCGCGTGGCGCAATGTGCCGTTGTTTGTGTTGCTGACTGTGTTCGGTGGTTGGTTATATTGGGACAAATTGCGCCAGCGTCGGCGCGAAGCGAATTTTCGTTTGAAATGATATGAGTACAGAATTAGCGTCCATCAGCGACGCACTTCCGAAAAAACGACCGGTGCGTCAGTGGGCGCTCGGCTTACTGATCCTCAGCATCATTATTTGGCTGAGTACGCTTTATTTACAGCGGATTCACCCCGATTGGGTGTGGCTGGGCTATGTCAAAGCCTTCGCCGAGGCGGCGTGTATCGGTGGTATGGCCGACTGGTTTGCCGTGGTGGCATTGTTCCGCCATCCGATGGGTGTGCCGCTGCCGCATACTGCGATTTTACCGGCCAAGCAGGCACAGCTCGCGCGCGGTGTGGCGGATTTCATCGGCACGCATTTTCTTGAG
>CAYPYQ010000092.1:0-9706 GCA_964414735.1 uncultured Hydromonas sp. | reverse complement strand
TGTATATTTGGATGTGTTGCGAGATTGTAAGCATTTTTATGGTGAAATGGCTTACAATTTGCGCTTTCACTCTTCGTAAACCCATACATTAGAACAGCAAGGGGAAGCAAAATGACGTTACAGCAAAACACCGAAACCGATTTATACATTGATTGGCAGGGTTATCACCGCATGATTGAGCGCTTGGCCTTGCAAGTTTATGAGTCGGGCTGGCATTTCGATGTGGTGTTGTGTTTGGCGCGCGGCGGCTTGGTCGCGGGCAATGTGCTGTGCCGTATTTTTGACAAGCCTTTGGCGGTGCTTTCGACCAGTTCGTACCGCGAGTCGATCGGGACGGTGCAGGGTGCGCTGGACATTGCGAAAAATATTACGATGACGCAGGGTGAGTTGGCGGGTAATGTCTTGCTGGTGGATGATTTGATCGACACGGGTGTGACGCTGGCGGCGGTGAAATCGCATTTGAAAGAGTTTTATCCGGCGATCACCGATGTGCGTTCGGCGGTGCTGTGGCGCAAAGGCCATGCGTCGGATGATATGGAGTCCAAGCCGGATTACTGCGTGGACTTTTTGGAAAACAGTCCGTGGATTCATCAGCCGTTTGAGGCGTATGATGCCTTGCAGCCGCACATGCTGGCTGCGTGGTTGAAAAAAGCACAGCCGCACGATTGATGCGGCGTTAGGGAGAGGTATGTCTGAGGCGGAGTTTGCAACGTGGGCCGTGCGCTTGGGTGTGGGCGGCTTGATTGCATTTATGTTTTTCATCGTGTTTCAGCTCGCACATGAGAGTAAGGCGGGAAAATACGGTTTGATGGTGATGATGATCGCGCTGATGATGGGCGTGGTTGGCTTTGGTATTAAGTTGGCGGTGGAGTTGGTTTTAAAAGCCAACGGTCTGTGAATATGTCATTCGACCCAATCTGATTATTTTTATAGGGCGAATGGGTGAGATAGGAGACGGAATGCATCGGCCTTTTTCGCTTGCGCGATCGGTTTTGACCATCGGTTCGGTGGTGGTTGCAGTAGCGTTGTTGGTATCTGCTGTTCGCCCGTTTGATCGGGCGACGTGGTGGATGGAGGTTTTTCCTGCGCTGATTATTTTTCCTCTATTGTGGTTGACGCGTCGTTCCTTTACTTGGACCGGTTTGCTGTATGGTTTGATGACTTTACATGCGCTGGTGCTGATTTTGGGCGGCGCGTATTCGTATGCGCGCGTACCGTTGGGTTTTTGGCTCCAAGATACTTTTGACCTTTCACGCAATCCGTATGACAAAATCGGTCATTTTATGCAGGGATTTGTGCCGGCTCTGGCGGCGCGTGAGTTGATGTTGCGCTTGACTTGGGTCAATGGTCGGCGCGTGGCGGGATTTTTCTCCGTGTGTGTGGCGATGACGGTCAGTGCGGTCTATGAGTTGATTGAGTGGCTGGCGGCGGTGTTGTTGGGGCAGGGTGCGGACGAGTTCCTTGGCACGCAGGGTTATATTTGGGATACGCAGTCGGATATGGGATTTGCTTTGTTGGGCGCACTGGTTGCGGTTTTGCTGTTGGGTCGTTTACATGATCGGCAAATCCGGCAATTGGACGACTGGTCAAGAAGTCTTTTTTATTCAGGTCATTAGTTATTTTGGGATTGTAGGAGGGGTGATGGATCAAATGCGAGCGGTCGTATGTGAGGGCGCAGGGGGTGCGGATGTGTTGCGTGTTGCGACGGTAGAACGGCCTGCACCATGGCCTAATTTGGCACAGCAGGTGTTGATTCGTATTCATGCGGCGGGGATTAATCGTCCCGATGTGTTGCAGCGCAGTGGTTTGTACGCACCCCCGAAGGATGCGTCACCTTTGCTCGGTCTGGAAGTGGCGGGTGAGGTGGTTGAGGTCAAAGGCGATGGTGATTGGAAAGTTGGTGATCGTGTATGTGCATTGACGCATGGTGGCGGGTATGCGGAGTACGTTTGGGCCGATGCACGCCAGTGTTTGCCTGTGCCGCAGGGTTGGACGATGGCGCAGGCAGCGAGTTTGCCTGAAACGCTATTCACGGTTTGGTTGAATGTGTTTGAGCGTGCGCAATTGGGCTTGTACCGTCCGTCAGAAACGTTGTTGATTCATGCGGGTGCGAGTGGTATTGGTGCCAGCGCGATTCAATTGGCCAAGGCTCTGGGGCATCGGGTGATTGTCACGTTGCGTCAAATGAATAAGGCGGATTTTTGCTGTGATCTGGGAGCTGATGAAGTCGTATTGCTGGATGAGCAGTGGGCGGAAACCGTTTTGGAGAAAACCGGTGGACGCGGTGTGGATGTGATCTTGGATATGTTGGGGACAGCGACGGCGGCAGGGGATATGAAGGTTTTGGCTAAACGGGGCCGCATCGCGTGGATTGCATTTTTGACCGGTTCGCGCATGGAGCTGAAAGTCCATGAAATTATGGGTAAAGAGGCGGAGTTGACTGGGGCTTTTTTGCGCCCGCAGACGGCGGACACCAAGGCGCAATTGGCGCAGGGTTTGCGTGAACAAGTCTGGCCAAAAATTGAGCAGGGACTGATTGTACCGATGGTGGATCGAGTGTTTTCGTTTGAACAAGTACGTGAGGCGCACGAGTATATGGAATCCAATCAGCATTCTGGTAAATTGGTTTTGTCTTGGGCTGGGGAATAAATGCCTGATAAATCAGCAGGATGCAATGTGCTATTGGATGATGGTGAGGTAAGGTCACGTTGCGCCAGTGCAAAATCGGCAGGAATCATGGGGATTCGGATTGACCCGACTGTTTGAACCGCGTATAATTCCACAGTTGTCCGGCGCGGCTTTTTTGCGTGGGAAAACGGGGATTTATCCGCAAAAACCTTTTTGGAGAGCATCATGCGTACGCAATGGGTCATTGGCAATTGGAAAATGAATGGTAGTTTGAGTGCAAATACTGCATTACTGAACGATCTCATTGCTGGTGCTCAGGCGGAAAGCGCAGCTCGCATGGCGGTTTGTGTGCCGTATCCTTATTTGGCGCAGGTACAGGCAGCCTTGGCAAATAGTAAAATTGCCTATGGCTCGCAAAATGTGAGCGAAAAAGCCAGCGGTGCTTACACGGGTGAAGTCAGCGCCAGCATGCTGAAGGATTTTGGGGTGGAAATGGTCATCATTGGTCACTCTGAGCGCCGCAGCCTGTATGGCGAAACCGATGCGTTGGTGGCTGAAAAATCGCGCGTTGCGTTGGAAGCAGGTTTGACGCCTGTGATTTGCGTAGGTGAAACGCTGGATGAGCGTGAAGGCGGCCAAGCGCAAGCGGTGGTGTTGCGTCAGCTCAAGGCAGTTTCCGATGTCATCGACGTGTCAGGATTGTCGCGTAGCATTCTGGCTTATGAACCGGTTTGGGCGATTGGCACGGGTAAAACCGCATCGCCAGAGCAGGCGCAGGAAGTACACGCGTGGATTCGAGCGGCTTTGCGTGAGTTGGATGGTGTGATGGCTGAGAATATGACCATCCTGTATGGTGGTAGTGTGAAAGCCAATAATGCGCAGGAAATTTTCGCACAGCCGGATGTGGATGGTGGTTTGATTGGCGGTGCGGCTTTGGTTGCGCAGGATTTTTTAACGATTTATCACGCCGCATAAGGTGGATTTAAGGTTGGATTGACGCGAAAATGGCGTACAATGACAATCTGAAAGAATATATAAGTGAAATGATGTCGTGCTTGGGTGCGGCGGCGGCATTTCAACAAGGAATTTAAACAAGTGGAATTACTGAAAACGATTATGATTGTGCTGCAGGTTTTATCCGCCGTTGGCGTGATCGGCCTGGTGTTGGTTCAGCAAGGTAAAGGTGCGGATGCGGGTGCTGCATTCGGTTCCGGTGCGTCCGGTACTGTGTTTGGTGCGGCCGGCTCGGCAAATTTTCTGAGTCGAACGACAGCTTGGTTGGCGACAGTGTTTGTTGTTTGTACCATTGTTCTGTCCTTTGTTGTAAGCCCGGTTTCTGTGAGCAGCAGCGATGGTGTGAATCTGAGCAATGTGAAAGTACAAGAGCAGCAACCGGCTGCTCCTACGCCGGCTAAGCCGAATGCAACACAAGGAATTCCACAATAATTGATGATGCACCGGTCAAATGGTGTGTCTGGTTGGGGAAGTCAGATATATAAAGCCGACGTGGTGAAATTGGTAGACACGCTATCTTGAGGGGGTAGTGGCCTTAGGCTGTACGAGTTCGAGTCTCGTCGTCGGCACCAAAGAAGTCATTTGGAGCAGCAGGAAGCTTCAAATGTGAATCGGCAACATAACGTGATGAGGGTCGCGCGGTGTTGTGTCAAGTTTATTTGGGAAGATAATTATGAATTTAACCAACTATGTTCCTGTATTGCTGTTTATCTTTGCAGCGTTGGGTCTGGGTTTGCTGGTGGTCGGCATCGGTTTTCTCATGGGGCCGCGCAAGCCAGATGCAGCAAAATTGTCTCCATACGAATGCGGCTTTGAGGCGTTTGAAGATACGCGTATGCGTTTCGACGTGCGTTACTACTTGGTTGCGATTCTGTTCATCCTATTTGACTTGGAAACCGCGTTTTTGGTTCCTTGGGCGATTTCTCTGAAAGATTTATCAACTCCGGCTGCGCCGCTGTATGGCTTGATCGTTATGCTGGTATTCTTGGCCGAGCTGATTTTGGGTTACATCTATATTTGGAAAAAAGGTGCGCTTGAGTGGGAGTAATCCTGCGCAAGCGTTTTCTTTTCTCGATTCTTGTTTTGTGTTGCAATTCGTGGGTGAGTAGCCCGCAAAGAGGTTAATCTGATGAGTGATACAACCATCGAAAAGCAAGGTTTTATCGTAACCACTGCTGAAAATTTAATGAACTGGACGCGCACCGGTTCGCTCTGGCCGATGACGTTCGGTTTAGCGTGCTGTGCGGTCGAAATGATGCAGGCCGGTGCTGCGCGTTATGACTTGGATCGATTTGGTGTGATTTTCCGTCCAAGTCCGCGTCACTCGGATGTGATGATCGTTGCGGGCACGCTGACCAATAAAATGGCGCCGGCATTGCGTAAAGTCTACGATCAGATGGCCGAACCACGTTGGGTAATCTCTATGGGTTCCTGCGCGAATGGTGGTGGCTACTATCACTATGCGTATTCCGTGGTACGTGGTTGTGATCGCATTGTGCCGGTAGATATTTATGTGCCGGGCTGCCCGCCGACTGCCGAAGCTTTGATCTACGGTATTTTCCAGTTGCAAAACAAAATCATTCGTAAACAAAAATCTCCAGATAGCGTATTGCTGGCGCGAGGTGTCGTATGAGCGAAACAGTTGTCAATTCTGAAGTGGTTGTCGAAGCTGCGTCATTATCTCGTAGCGCACAGCTATTGCAACAAATCAAAGGCATTTTGGGTGCGGCGTACACCTATACCGATGCGTTGGGTGAAGTGACCTTGCAAGTGCCGGTATCCGACTATGCCCAAGTGGCGCGTCAGTTGCACGATCATGCGGATTTGAAATTCGACATCATGCTGGATTTGTGCGGCGTGGATTATTCTGAATACAATGGTGGTGGCTGGCCGAATCGTTTTGCGGTGGTGTTGCATTTGCTGTCGGTCACGCAAAACCAACGTTTGCGTCTGCGTGTATTTGCAGAAAATGACGATTTCCCTGTGGTGCCAAGCGTAACGGGTGTTTGGAGTGCGGCAGACTGGTTCGAGCGCGAAGCGTTCGATATGTACGGCATTGTGTTTGAAGGTCACAATGATCTGCGTCGTCTGTTGACTGACTATGGTTTTATCGGTCATCCGCTGCGTAAAGACTTCCCTGTGTCCGGTCATGTGGAAATGCGTTATGACGTGGATCAAAAACGCGTGATTTACCAACCGGTAACCATCGACCCGCGTGAAAACACGCCGCGTATTGTGCGTGAACCGGGCTTTGGGCAAAACGCCAAGTAATGAATCGGGTGAAAAATGGCTGAACTTAAAAATTATACACTGAACTTTGGTCCACAACACCCTGCAGCGCACGGTGTATTGCGTCTGGTATTAGAGCTGGATGGTGAGGTGGTTCAACGTGCCGATCCGCACATTGGTCTGCTGCATCGTGCAACCGAAAAATTGGCTGAACAAAAAACTTATATTCAAGCGCTGCCGTATATGGATCGCTTGGATTATATGTCCATGATGAGCAGTGAGCATGCTTATGTGATGGCGATTGAGCGTATGTTGGGCATCACGGTGCCTTTGCGTGCGCAATACATCCGCGTATTGTTCGACGAAATCACCCGTTTGCTGAACCACTTGTTGTGGATTGGCGCGCATGCGCTGGACGTCGGTGCGATGACGCCGTTCCTGTATTGCTTCCGCGAGCGTGAGGATTTGCTGGATGCGTATGAAGCTGTATCTGGCGCGCGCATGCACGCGGCGTACTACCGTCCGGGTGGTGTGGCACGCGATTTGCCGGATACCATGCCGCAATTGAAAAAAACCAAAGTACGCTCACAAGCCTCAGTGGATCGCATCAACCGCAACCGCCAAGGCTCCTTGCTCGACTTTTTGGAAGACTTCACTCAGCGTTTCCCTGCTTACGTGGATGAGTACGAAACGCTGTTGACCGATAACCGCATTTGGAAACAACGTCTGGTAGATGTAGGTATTGTCACGCCGGAGCGTGCGAAAGCATGGGGCTTTACCGGTCCGATGTTGCGTGGTTCGGGTATCGTTTGGGATCTGCGTAAAGATCAACCATACGAAATTTACGACAAACTCGATTTTGCGATTCCGGTTGGTAAAAACGGCGACTCGTATGATCGCTATCTCGTGCGTATGCAGGAAATGCGTGAAGCGAACAAAATCATGGCACAGTGTATCGCGTGGCTCAAAGCCAATCCAGGTCCGGTCATCATCGACGATCACAAGATCGCACCGCCGACGCGCAATGAGATGAAAACCAATATGGAAGCCCTGATTCACCATTTCAAACTGTTTACCGAAGGCATGCATATTCCGCCATCTGAGGCGTATGCGGCGGTAGAGCACCCGAAAGGTGAATTTGGTATTTACATGGTATCCGATGGCGCGAACAAACCATATCGTTTGAAAATCCGCGCGCCGGGTTATGCGCATTTGCAATCATTGGATGAAATGAGCCGCGGCCACATGTTGGCAGACGTGGTGACCATCATTGGTACTCAAGATATTGTATTCGGTGAAATTGACCGCTAATGCACTGAAGACAATACGAATAGGGGCACTTAAAGATGTTATCAGAACAAGCACTACAACAAATCGCCACGGAAGTGGCCAAATACCCTGCGGATCAAAAGCAATCCGCGGTGATGGGCGCATTGCGCATTGCTCAGGTTGAACACGGCTGGGTTTCGCCGGAAATCATGGCGGAAGTGGCGCAAGTCCTCGAAATGCCGGCCATCGCTGTGCAAGAGGTCGCAACTTTTTACAACATGTACGACATCAAGCCGGTCGGCAAACACAAAATCACCGTGTGCACCAACTTGCCATGTGTATTGGGTGGTGGCGTAGCAGCGGCAGATTATCTGAAAGAAAAACTCGGTATTGATTTTAACGAAACCACAGCCGATGGCATGTTCACTCTCAAAGAGGGCGAATGCATGGGTGCTTGTGGCGACGCGCCGGTATTGCTGCACAACAATCACAAAATGTGCAGCTTCATGAGCGCAGAGAAAATTGATGCCCTGTTAGCGCAATTGAAAGAGGAGTCGGCCAAATGACCTGTTTGCATGATCGACACATCAATCCGGTGATCCTCGCGGGTTTGAATGGCTCCAACTGGGATTTGGACAGCTACGTGGCGCGTGGCGGCTACGCCGTATTGAAAAAAATTCTGACTGAAAAAACCTCGCCGGACGACATCATCAACGAAATGAAGTTGTCAGCTCTGCGTGGTCGTGGCGGCGCGGGTTTCCCAACCGGTTTGAAGTGGAGCTTCATGCCGCGTCAATATCCGGGGCAAAAATACCTCGTGTGTAACACCGACGAAGGCGAGCCGGGCACATTTAAAGACCGCGATATCATTCGCTATAACCCGCATGCCTTGATCGAAGGTATGACCATCGCTGCGTATACCATGGGCATTAGCCGTGGTTACAATTATATTCACGGCGAGATTTTCGAAGCATACGACATTTTTGAGCAGGCTTTGGCGCAGGCGCGTCAAGCGGGCTTTTTAGGTCAAAATATTTTGGGTTCGGGTTTTGAGTTTGATCTGTTCGCGCATCACGGTTATGGCGCGTACATCTGCGGTGAAGAAACCGCACTGCTTGAATCCATTGAAGGTAAAAAAGGTCAGCCGCGTTTCAAACCGCCGTTCCCTGCGAGCTTCGGTCTGTATGGCAAGCCAACCACGATTAACAATACCGAAACCTTCGCAGCAGTGCCATTCTTGCTGCAAATGGGCGGTCAGGCATATCTGGACATCGGCAAGCCGAATAATGGCGGTACCAAGATTTTCTCCGTATCCGGCGACGTGAATTTGCCGGGCAACTATGAAGTACCGATGGGTACACCGTTCTCAACTTTACTTGAATTGGCCGGTGGTGTGCGCGGTGGTAATCTGAAAGCCGTGATTCCGGGTGGTTCGTCTGCACCGGTGTTGCCAGCGCACATCATGATGGAATGCACCATGGACTATGACTCCATCTCCAAGGCAGGCTCTATGCTGGGTTCGGGCGCGGTGATCGTGATGAACGATACCCGCTGCATGGTGAAATCATTGCAACGTCTGTCGTATTTCTACTATGAAGAATCCTGCGGTCAATGTACGCCGTGCCGCGAAGGTACCGGCTGGTTGTGGCGCATGGTGGATCGTATCGAAAAAGGTCAAGGTCGTCCAGAGGACTTGGATTTGCTGGATTCCGTGGCTGGTAATATCATGGGGCGCACCATTTGCGCTCTGGGCGATGCGGCGGCGATGCCGGTTCGCTCGTTTGTCAAACACTTCCGTGATGAGTTCGCATATCACATCGAGCACAAAAATTGCGTTGTGCCCGCGTATCGTTAATTGAAGGTGACGTATGCTTGAAATGGAAATTGATGGTATCAAGATCGAAATGCCGGAAGGCAGTATGGTCATGGATGCCGTGAAAAAAGTGGGTAAGTATGTTCCCCATTTTTGCTATCACGAAAAATTATCGGTCGCCGCGTCGTGCCGCATGTGCTTGGTTGAGGTAGAAAAAGCGCCTAAGCCATTGCCCGCCTGTGCTACGCCGGTAACGCCGAATATGGTCGTGCGCACGCAAGTGGTCTCAGAAAAGGCCAAAGCCGCGCAAGCCGATGTGATGGAATTCATGCTGCTCAATCACCCGCTGGATTGCCCAATTTGCGATCAAGGCGGTGAATGCCAATTGCAAGACTTGTCCATGGGTTATGGTAAAGGCACTTCACGTTTTGGCGAAGAAAAGCACGTGGTTGCGCCAAAAAATCCGGGACCACTGATTTCCATGCAGGAAATGTCACGTTGTATTCACTGTACTCGTTGTGTGCGCTTTGGCCAAGAAGTCGCTGGCATCATGGAGCTGGGTATGCTCAATCGTGGCGAACACTCCGAAATCACCACGTTTGTGGGCAAAACCATTGATTCAGAGCTGTCTGGTAACATGATTGATCTGTGTCCGGTCGGTGCGATTCTGTCCAAACCGTTCCGTTACAGCGCCCGTTCATGGGAATTGTCGCGTCGTAAATCCATCAGTGCACACGACTCATGGGGCAGCAG
>CAYPYQ010000091.1:0-11148 GCA_964414735.1 uncultured Hydromonas sp. | reverse complement strand
GCTGGTGCTGGCGATGCTCTCGCCGATGCATTTTAGCTTTTTGGAGCAGTCGATTGCGTTTGGGCTGTTTCGCCTGTTTGATATTTGGAAGCCGTATCCGATTCGTCAGATTGATGCGCAGGTTAAAGGTGGCTTGGGCGTGATGCTCGATGATGTACTGGCGGCGGTGTATACCTTGTTGGTGTTTTCCATTGGTGTGCAGTTGTTCCAGTGGGTATTTCGCTAAATCGGGTGTGACATGAATGCGGCACTGACCACTCAGGTTTTGATTTTGGCCGATCGCTTGCGCGCGTTGAACTGGCGTATGGCGACAGCGGAGTCGTGCACGGGCGGCGGCATTGGCTATTATTTGACTGAGTTATCGGGTGCGTCGGAGTGGTTTACCGGTGGAATTTTGGCGTATAACAATGCGGTCAAGCAGGATGTGCTGGGCGTGTCAGCGGATACGTTGCTGGCGCATGGCGCGGTGAGTGAGCAGACGGTCATGCAGATGGCACGTGGGGTTTTTCGCCTGATGCCTGTGAATTGCAGCGTCGCGGTCAGCGGTGTGGCGGGACCCAGCGGTGGCACGGTGGATAAACCAGTGGGTACGGTGTGCTTTGCATGGGCGTGGCGTGATGCAGTGGGTAATACGCAGGTACGCACGCATCGAGCGCAGTTCGCCGGTGATCGGCATGAGGTGCGGATGCAGACGGTGCTGCGCGCGATTGAGGGGTTAAGCGAGTTGTGTGTGCAGGTGCAGAAACATACGGTCGTTGCTGAGGATTTGATGGGTTTGCGTGGAACGCATTGGGTATGAGTGATGAGCCAATTGAGTTGTCGCATGGGCTGCGCGGCTTGCTGTATCGCGCCGTCGATTTCCTCGCCGATTCCTGATATGCCGAACGGTAAACCGGCGGGCGTCCCATGCGTTCAATTGGATGAGCGTGGTTTGTGCCGAATTTTTGGCGATCCGCGTCGGCCGAAGGTTTGCGGTAGTTTGCAGCCCAGCCGTGCGATGTGTGGTGCTGATGCGGATGTGGTGTTGACGCGGGCGCATGCGCTGCGCTATTTGAATGAATTGGAACGGCTCACGAGTTGTAATGGAGCTTGAGTGTGGACATCCGAAGGAATGGGTGATGTGATGATGAGTGTATTGAAACAATTAATGATGCCAATCCGCCGTTGGTGGCTGGGTGTGGTGATGGTTTTGGGCGTTGCGGGTGTGGTGAGCATCTTGCCGGCGTGCAGTTTTTTGTCCTCACCGAAGACGATTTATGTCAATCAAACCATTTTGCAGTCGGCGACGAACAAGAAATGGGATGAGATTGCCAAGGTGATGAAGGACAACGGCTTGACCGCTGAACAGCCGGTGATCATGCTGATGCCGGATAAGCAGCGCGTGGGAGCGAAATTCATAGCGTCGGCGGATATGGGGTTTATGGGTTTGAAGCTCAATGGCGATATGCAGATGTCGGGCACGCCGGAGTACAATTCGCAGTTGCAAGCGATTGTGCTGAAAAATTTTGCAGTGGATTCGTTTAACGTGAAAAATCTGCCCGCGATGGCGGATGGTCTGGCGCGCCGCGTGATCGAGCGTATGATTGGTCAGAAAATGGGCGCGGATGTGCCGATTTATTTCCTAAAATCCGATCAACTCTCCTTTGCGGGTAAAGAGTGGATTCCTGAAAAAATTGTGGTGGAACAAGAGCGTCTGTCCATCACTTTGCAGCCGCATGATAAGCCATAAATAGCCATAGTGCGCGACGCAGGTGTTTTTGGACCGATGCGTTATCGGTTTAAATAAGTAAGCGGCAACGCGGTTGCCGCATTTTTTTGTGCATGGATCAACAATGCCAAGACAATTTTTAATGGCTTTATATTTGGCCGCCGCTTGGGGCGGCTCGTTTTTATTCATGCGTGCCAGTGCGCCGGTATTCGGTGCCGTGCCGTTGATTTTTATTCGTGTGGTGTTGGCCGGTTTGATCTTGTTACCGTTAATGGGGTTGCAGGGCGGGATGCGAATTTGGCGTGAAAACTGGCTACGCATTGCGATCGTCGGTAGTTTGATCACGGCGATTCCCTTTTGTATGCTGTCGTGGGCGACTTTGAGCCTGTCTGCGGGTGTGACTTCGGTACTGAATGCGACCACGCCGTTGATGGCGGCGCTGTGGGCGATTCCGCTGGTAGGGGAAAAAATGACGCTGCGGCGTGCGCTGGGGCTGTCGTTGGGCTTGGTCGGCGTGCTGATTTTGACCATCGGTCAGGGCAAAGGCTTTCATGTTCAAGACGCGGTGTTGCCGGTGCTCGCATCGTTGCTGGCGACGGCGTGCTACGGATGGTCCACGCATATGTCACGCATTTGGCTGGCGCATGTGCCGCCGCTGGTGATGAGCTGTGCGGGCTTGCTCAGTGGTGCGGTTTTGCTCGCGCCGCTGGCGTGGTGGTTGTGGCCGAATCATGCGATACCGCCTTCCGCATGGGGTATGGCTTTGGGGCTGGCGGTGTTTAGTACGGCGATTGCGTATTTGGTATTTTACCGGCTGATTGCGCAATGGGGTGCGACAAAAACCACGACGGTGACCTATCTTGTGCCGGTGTTCGGCATGTTGTGGGGGCGTTTGTTTTTGCATGAGCCGATTACGTTGACGATGATTGTCGGTGGTTTGGTGATTATTTCGGGTGTGGTGATTTTGAACAGCGGCAAGCGGGCGGTTGCGGTGGCGCGCTGATATCAGGATGATGGATTTGTCACCAAGACGATGACGTGGTAAAATGCGCGCCGTCATTCGGGAGTAGCCTCTCTTTTTCTCAGATTTTCTAAAAGATACCCGTGTCAACATACTTGCGAATACATCGCATGGCACGGGTGATTCTCTTCTACACGAATTGGGCAAGACTTATGACCACACAGCGACTTTGATCGGAAGTCGTTGTGTGGTCTTTTATTTTGTCCGATCGGAGTCTTTTCATGGAACAACAAGCTTTTTTGGTATCGACCAGCGTAGTGGCGTTGGCGGAAATGGGTGATAAAACCCAGCTGCTGTCATTGATTTTGGCGGCGCGTTATCGCAAACCGTTGCCGATTATATTTGGGATTTTGGCAGCGACTTTGCTCAATCATGCGATGGCCGGTGCGCTGGGTGCGTGGTTGTCCAGTTTGATGAGTCCCACGACGTTGAGCTGGGTGATGGCAGCGGCGTTCATTGGTATGGGTTTGTGGATTTTGGTGCCGGATAAGCTGGATGAGGACGACGTGGCGCTGCCGAAAAAGCAAATGGGTGTCTTTTTTGCGACACTCTCAGCGTTTTTTTTGGCGGAGATGGGTGATAAAACGCAGTTTGCCACCATTGCTCTGGCGGCTCAGTATTCGGATGTGTTCACCGTGGTTTTGGGCACGACGCTGGGGATGATGATGGCCAATGCGCCGGCGGTGTATCTCGGCAATCGCTTTGCCCAACGCCTGCCTACGAAAATTGTCCATATTGTTGCTGCGGTGATTTTTATCGTCATCGGTGTTTGGACGGCGGCGAGAAATTTCCTGTGAACACGGGTTTTGATCTGAAAAATGACAATAATATGACCATGCAAAACCGAACGTTCGTTCATTTTATTTTAATAAATCAATGACTTAGATGTGTTATATTCCTTTCTGTCAAAAGTGACGGAAGGAGAAAATACAATGAGTCAAACGCGAGCGGAAGTCGCTTTGCCAGTCGTGCCGATGCAGCCCGTGGCGGAAAGCGAATCTTTGCCATCGCGCAAAGTGTTGCGTTCTTGGTTATTGGATTTGGCGGAGAAAACCACAGCCCGCCCGATTGCCTTACTGATTGTGGATTACATCATTTATGGCCTGTTGATGTGGGCGGCGATTGCCGCGCCACACTGGTCGTTGCGCTTGTTGGCCGGTTTGGTCATGGGCTTTTGGATCGGGCGTCTGTTTGTGATCGGGCATGATGCCTGTCACCAAGCGTATACGCCGAGCAAATCATTGAATAAATGGCTGGGGCGCATTGCCTTTTTGCCTTCTTTGAGCACCTACAGCCTGTGGGATGTGGGTCACAATGTGATTCATCATGGCTTTACCAATCTGAAAGGCGTGGATTTCGTCTGGTCTCCGGCTTCGGTTGAGGAATACCAAGCGATGAGTCCGATGCGTCGCTGGTTTGAGCGCATGTATCGCAGCGGCTGGGCGCCGTGGTTGTACTACATGGTTGAAATCTGGTGGGAAAAGATGTTCTGGCCGAATAAAAAAGTGCAGCCCGCACGTCGTCCGGCGTTTTTCTGGGACAATGTGTTGGTCAGCGTGTATGCGGTGATCTGGTTGGCGATCGTGATATTCGGTGCTTTGGCGGCGGATGTGAATGTATTCTCCGCGCTGTTCACCGCCTTTATCGTACCGTTTATCTTCTGGAACGGCATGATCGGCGTGGTGGTCTATATGCATCACACGCACGAGCGCATCAAATGGTACGACGATAAGGCGAAATGGACCGCCTCTCAGCCATTCGTCACCACGACCGTACATTTGACCTTCAAATACGGCATTGGCGCAGCGGTGCATCACATCATGGAGCATACCGCGCATCATTTGGACGCGACCATTCCGCTGTATAAACTCAAACAGACGCAGCAACGTTTGGAGGATTTGTTGCCGAACCGCATCGTGGTGCAGCCATTCTCATTCGCTTGGTACTGGCGTACTGCGCGCAATACGAAGCTGTATGACTTTCAAAACCAGCAATGGTTGGATTTTGATGGCAAGCCGGGGTTCACCGCTTGATCGAATAAAAAAACCGCAGAATTGAATTCTGCGGTTTTTTTTATAAGTAATATTTTTCAGCTTATTTAAAAAACTTAAAGCAGAACGGATAGTCCCACAATTCGCCGTCACGCGCTTTGAGTGCCGCGATGATCGGAAATACCACAGCCAAAATGCCTAATACCCACAGTAGGAAAAAACCAATCAGCAGCAAACACAGTGGTACGGCAATCGCCCCCCAGATGATGTAAGAGACAATGGCATTTGCCACGATTTTGCCGTGTGCATCAATGCCGGGCAGCTCAGATTTTTTCCATTGCCAGAGAATGATGGGTACGATAAAGCCCAAAACCGGTACGACGAAACCGAGCAGGGTAGACAAATGCAGCAAAACCGCCCACTGACGGGTTTCTTCGGTTTTACTGTTCAGCTCGGTTGAGCTGGCTTCAATAATATCATTCATGTTGAACTCCTCTGTTTGAGTGATCCACGCGGCAATTTCGCAAGATGAATACGCGAAATTGCAATGCAAATACATCCGACGTCAATTGATGCCGACATACACAGGAAATGGTGGCGAACCCGGATAATTCAAGTCCGCCGTTTATTTGACGTCTTTAGGATCCGTTTCGTGACTGATCAAAGACGCGGGATTGCACGCACGGTGCTGACTGTGGCGGAATTGACGCGGTTGGAATAACAACAGCGATAGCTCCTCCAGCGCCTCCTTATACACCGCGCGCTTGAATTCAATCACTTCCTCCAGCGGTATCCAATAATCGCTCCAACGCCAAGCATCAAATTCGGGATGAGTACTCGCCCGCAGATTCACATGATGATCCCGTCCAACCAGTCGCAATAAAAACCAAATTTGTTTCTGACCCTTATAATGACTGCGATAATCACGTCGAACCCAGCGGTTTGGCACATCGTAGCGCAACCAGTTGCGGGTGCGGCCGATGATCTGCACATGCTCGGGCAGCAGCCCGATTTCCTCATACAGCTCGCGCAACATGGCCTGTTCGGGATTCTCGCCGTGGGCAATGCCGCCTTGCGGAAATTGCCACGCATGCTCGCGTATGCGCTTGCCCCAGAACACCTGATTGCGCGAATTGACCAAAATGATGCCGACATTCGGGCGGTAACCTTCTTTGTCGAGCATAATTTCCTCAATAAATGATTTACAATAGCGCCATTATAACGTGAAACATCCGCGTCATAACGGCACTTTACCGCATGGGCGTTCGGCTAAATGTTTCTCGCTTAGAAAAAACCTTTATATTCAAAAGCCTATATCCATTAAAATGGGCGGTCATTTCGGCGAGCCGAATTATTTACAAAGAAATCTTATGAAAGCCAGTCAATTTTTTATCTCCACGCTCAAGGAAGCGCCCGCAGACGCGGAAATCGTCAGTCATCAGCTCATGATCCGTTCGGGCATGATCAAACGTGTCGGTAGCGGCATTTACACCCTGATGCCGATGGGCTTGCGCAGCGTGCGCAAGGTTGAGCAAATCGTGCGCGAAGAAATGAACCGCGCCGGTGCGATGGAATTGCTCATGCCGGCGGTGCAGCCGGCTGAATTGTGGCAAGAGTCCGGCCGCTGGGAACAATACGGCCCCGAACTGCTGCGTTTCAAAGATCGTCACGACCGTGATTTTGTGGTCGGACCGACACACGAAGAAGTCATCACCGACGTGGCGCGCCGTGAAATCAAGTCGTACAAACAAATGCCGATCAACTGGTATCAGATTCAGGCCAAATTTCGCGACGAGATTCGCCCGCGTTTTGGCGTGATGCGTGGCCGCGAGTTCATCATGAAGGATGCGTATTCGTTCGACAAAGATGCCGCTGGCTTGCAAGTGAGCTACGACAAAATGTTCAACGCCTACATGGCGATTTTCAAGCGTTTGGGCTTGAATTTCCGCGCGGTTGCGGCGGATAACGGCTCGATTGGCGGCTCAGGCTCGCACGAATTTCACGTGATTGCCGAAACCGGCGAAGATGACATTGTTTATAACCCGAACTCGGACTATGCGGCGAACATCGAAGCGGCTGAAGCCGTCTGCTTGCTCGCCGAGCGTGCTGCGGCGACGCAAATGCTGGTCAAAACCGCGACACCGAATCAGGCCAAATGCGAGGACGTGGCAAAGTTTTTGAATATCCCGTTAAGCAATACCATCAAATCGCTGGTGTTGGCGCAGGATATCGAGGACGACGCGGGGAATATTAAATCCACGGTGATTTTGGTGCTATTGCGTGGTGATCACGAGCTGAACGAAATCAAAGCAGCCAAAGTGCTGGGCGAAACCCGTTTTGCGACTGAAGACGAAATCATGATGCATTTCTCCACCAAGCCGGGCTACATCGGGCCGGTCGCACCGACTTTGCCGGTGCGTGTGGTGGTGGATAAAACCGTGGCGAATATGGCGAATTTTGTTTGTGGCGCGAACGATGAAGGCTATCACCACGTCGGCGTGAACTGGGGGCGTGATTTGCCTGAGCCAGACTTAATTGCCGATCTGCGCAATGTGGTGGCGGGTGATCCGGCGCCGGATGGCAATGGCACGGTGGCGATTTGCCGAGGGATTGAGGTTGGGCATGTGTTCCAGCTCGGGACAAAATACTCCGAAGCAATGAAAGCGACCTTCCTCGATGAAAACGGCAAACCGCAGCCGTACGTCATGGGCTGCTATGGCATTGGCGTGACCCGTATTCTCGGTGCAGCGATTGAGCAAAATTACGATGCCAAAGGCATCATCTGGTCGGAAGCGATTGCGCCGTTCACCGTGGTGATTTGTCCGGTTGGTGCGGATAAGAGCGAAACCGTGGCGCAAACGGCGAACGAGCTGTATCAAACGTTGCTGAACGCCGGTGTGGACGTGATTCTCGATGATCGTGGCGAGCGCCCGGGTGCGATGTTCGCTGACTGGGAGCTGATCGGCGTGCCGCATCGCATCACGGTCGGTGATCGCGGTCTGAAAGAGGGCGTGGTGGAATACCAAGCGCGTCGTCATTCGGGTGAACCGGCGGCGAAGATCGCGGTGGCTGAAATCGCCGCGCATGTGTTGGCTCAGTTAAAATAATAAATCATGGCGTTCGCTACGCGCTTGCAAACGGTGTTGACGAAGGGCGGGCTGGCTATCGTGGCTTTCGCTTCGGTTGTAACGACAGCGCGGGCAGGCGCGCAGCGTGAGGAGGCGCTGGCCGATGGCGTACGAACGCTATTGCGCCAGTCGATTTCAGCAGATTTGCCGCTGCAAAGGCCGTTTCTCAGTGCAGCGGAATATCAGTCGTTTGCGAATTGGCAGGCGCGGGTGCAACCGCGCTTGAGTCGATTTGTTGCGCATCCGCAGCGGCAAGCGCAATTGTTATCCATCGTGGATTATGAAGCGCGTCGCGCGGGATTAGAGCCTATGTTGGTGCTGGCGGTGATCGAGGTGGAAAGCCGGTTTAATCCGCGCGCCACCAGTTCGGCCAATGCACGCGGACTGATGCAGGTCATGCCTTTTTGGACGAAAAGCATTGGCGATGGTCAGGTGCGTATGCTGCATGATGCACGCATTAATATCCGCTATGGTTGCGTGATTTTGCGTCATTATCTGGATCGTGAGCAAGGTGATGTGGTGCGGGCTTTGGGGCGCTATAACGGTAGTTTGGGACAGTTGGATTATCCGGCAAAAGTCTTGAGTGCGCTGGTGCTATGGCGCAATGGGGTTAACTAAGGCGTTTGTTTTTCTTTTTTTATCATAGGTATTTATGGAAACCAGTTTTGCCGCTGCGGCGGTTTTGTTGTTTTTGGTGGTTGATCCGTTGGGTAATATTCCGTTGTTCAGCGGGATTTTAAACCGCTATCCGATTCGTAAACGTCGTCGTATCATCGTGCGCGAAACCATCATTTCGTTTTTTGTGTTGCTGCTGTTTATGCTCACCGGCGAGCGGTTTTTGCAGCTCATGCATTTGACCGAGTGGGCGCTACAAATTGGTGGTGCGATGGTGTTGTTTTTGATTGCGATTCGTATGATTTTTCCGCATCCGGAGGGGATTATGGGCGTGGCGTCCAGCGATCAGGAGCCGTTTATCGTGCCGCTGTCGATCCCCGGTATGGCGGGGCCGTCATCTATGGCGACAGTGATGTTGCTCGCCGCACAGTCACCGAGCGGTGTGTGGAAAATGGTCGGCGCGCTGTCGGTGGTGATGGCGGCCACAGGTGTGATTTTGTATTTTGCCGACGTGGTGCAGCGACGCTTGGGCGAGCGTTTTACGGTGGCGATGGAGCGTCTGATGGGGATGATTTTGGTAGCGGTGTCGGTGCAGATGTTGCTTACAGGGGTTCATGCGTATTGGGAAAGTTTGCGTTGATGCGCCTGTGATATGCAAATATGGTCTGTGAAAAGGGTGACTTGGGTCGCCCTTTATTTTTGGGCGTTGCTTTTACTGTCATACGAATTAAATAAACGGTTCTTACAATTGCTGCGCTGTGAATTATTGCAGGTGTACGGCATGTGCCGATTCAAATGAATCTTCTATTGGAGAATTGTAATGCGTTTATTTTCAAAAAAATTAGTGGCAGTAAGTTTGGCGATCAGCTCTTTGGCGGCTTTGGCTGCGGCGCAAGTGGCCAATGCGGCACCAACTTTGAACGGCTCCGGTGCGACGTTCCCTGCGCCGGTTTATACCAAGTGGGCGTCGGATTACCGTGGCCTGACCAACATCACGATTAACTATCAAGGTACAGGCTCCAGCGCGGGTATCGATGCGATCAAAAAAGGTGTGGTGGATTTTGGTGGTACGGATGCGCCTTTGTCTCAATCCGAATTGAATGCAGCTAATTTGATTCAGTTTCCGACCGTGATCGGTGGCGTGGTTCCGGTATACAACGTGAATGGTTTGAGTAAAAACTTGATTCTGGATGGCGATACCTTGGGTAATATTTATTTGGGCAAAATCGTGAAATGGAATGATGCGGCCATCGCGCGTTTGAATCCGGGCGTGAGCTTGCCGGATACGGAAATCCGCACCGTGCGTCGTTCGGATGGTTCAGGTACGACTTTTATGTTTACCGATTATTTGTCACGTGTAAATGGCGGCTGGCGCTCAATCGGTGCGAATAAATCACCGAACTGGAACGGCTTGACTTTGGGCGGTAAGGGCAATGACGGCGTAGCGGCATTGGTGAAACAATTGCCGAACTCGATCGGTTATGTTGAGTACGCGTATGCGAAAAAGAATGGTTTGAAAATGGCCAGCTTGGTCAATCGCGACGGTAAAGTGGTTTCGCCGAATGCCGGTGCATTTGCCGCTGCGGCGTCTAAAGCGAACTGGTCCAGCGATCCGTCCATGGGCATTTCTTTGAACAACCAATCGGGCGCGAATACATGGCCGATCACGGGTGCAACGTATGTGTTGATGCCGAAGCGCTCTAACAATGGTAACAACACCGTTGAAGTATTGCGCTTCTTTGAGTGGGCGATGGTGAAAGGTCAATCTCAAGCATCTAACTTGGATTACATTCCTTTGCCGGTATCTGTGTATCAACGCGTGAAAGCAACTGTTTGGAAATCCATGACCGATACTTCTGGTAAATCAATCATTTAATTATCAGCACTACGGTGGCGGTAGCGCTGTAGCCGTTGTACGTAAGATAAACAAAGGGAAAGGGAGCTTTCCCTTTGTTGTTTTTTGGTTAAGGCTTATGAATTTTATTGGATGAGGTATTGGAATAATCAACTTTTAATATTAGTTCTTTAGTATGCCGATGTCTGACAGCATTGATTTGTCGGCAATTGATCAATAAACCTTTTGGGGAATTAAATGAATAAGCATGCAGTATTGTTCGCCGCTTTTTTTGGCGCATCTGTTTCTGCCTTTGCGGCAACCAATGTCACTTTGTACGGTCGTGTCGATGTGGGTTATGAAGTGAAAGATGTCAAAGGCGATGGTAAAGGTTTTGCTGATAGCTTGAGCCAGGATACTAAAAATAATTCTGGTGGTAACACTCGCTTTGGCATTAAGGGCATAGAAGACTTGGGTAATGGCTACGCTGCAACGTTTCAGTTGGAAGGCAGTTTTGATGCGGATACAGGTGCCAAAACAACTAATAAGACATTTTTTGATCGTGAGTCGACAGTAGGTATTAAGACTCCATATGGTCATATTCGTTTAGGACGATCCTATTCTGTCATGGAGCAAGCGCTTGGTTTTATTGATGTAGGTCGACGTTATTCGGATGTAACAGCATATGAATTTGTTAATGGTGTAAAAAAACGTCACAGTAACGCATTTTTCTACAACTACAGCAACTCAGGTTTCTCAGTCGGTGGCGACATCACGACCAAAGGTGGCTATAACGATGGCGTGAAAACGGTGAGTGGCGTGGACAATGTGGCGTTCTCCGAAGAAGGCGT
>CAYPYQ010000090.1:0-6405 GCA_964414735.1 uncultured Hydromonas sp. | reverse complement strand
CAATCGCGTCCAACGCTTCGGGTTTGCGAAAAATATCCACCATATCGATGGCAAACGGCACATCGGCCAAGGACGGATAAGCCTGCTCACCCAGAATCGTGATGTCTTTCGGATAAATCGGTACGATTTTATACCCGACCTGTTGCAAATATTCTGCGACATGATGGCTGTCTTTACTCGTATCAGGTGACAAACCCACTACAGCGATGGTTTTCACCTCATCAAAAATCGCACGGATTTCGTCTGAGTTGGAATTAACTGTTGGGAATTCGCATTCCATAGCTGCCTCCTTGGTATCATTAAATTGGGTTTTCATTGTAGCAAAAGCCTCATACTCATGCTTTATCAATCACTATTACTACAAAAAAAAACGAGCCTGAGTAAACCCAAGCCCGTTTTACACCAATCCTTCTCAGAATTGTTTATTTCGACTGTTCAGCTGCCGATGCTTTAACCAACATCGCATACAGCTGATCTTTGATATGCAGTTTTTCTTTTTTCATATCTTCGATTTCTTCGTGCGTACCATGAATCACATGCGTTTCCATATTGGTAATTTTGTGATCCAGTTCATGATGTTTCTCAAACAGATGGTGGAAATGAGCGTCTTCGGTTTTGAGACGATGAATCAAATCGCGATATTCTGGAAACATTTTATTGCCCTCTTTCAAAAGTAGTTTTTTCAACTTCTGGTTTCACGCATAACATCTCTTTACCGTAAAACCATCACCAAAAATTCATTCAAACAGTGTGCCTCAATGATAACCTATTTCCTCACTCTTGGCGACAAAAAAGGCTGCCTGATCACACCAAAAAATCATTCATGCAGCGCCTTCGGGCTGATCACAATGCCATCTGCGTCCACATAAATCCAGTCGCCCGGATTCACGCGTACGCCTTGGATATGTACGCCCAAATCACGCTCACCCGCACCTTTTTTCAGTGAACGCAAAGGCATGGCGGCCAGTGCACGCACACCGATATTCAACTCGTTGATCTCGCCCGTATCGCGCACACAGCCATCCACTACAATACCTGCCCAACCGTTGTTTGTACCCGCTAGGGCAATACTACCCCCAACCAGTGCACAGCGCACACTCGCACCGCCATCGACGATCATGACTTTGCCGGCACCGTTGTCATTTTCCAAGGCTTTTTTAATCAAGGAGTTGTCTTCAAAAACCTTGAAAGTCACCGCCTGGCCGTAAAAGGCTTGTGCCTGACCAAAGCTTTGAAATACCGGCGGTAAAACGTGAATCAATCCTGCATGAATGTCGTTTTCAAATTGATCGCATAAATCCGTAGTTGCTATGCTCATGTTCACTCCTTTTCAATAAATGTTTATCTATCACCTTTTTGTTGCCCATCTGATCGCCCCGCGTCGTATTTCGGATCGTATGGCTGCTCATGCGTATCATGAATGCGTTGGAAATTAATGATGTTTTTACCATCGCGTGTGGTTTCAATCATATCAGCAAACTGCTCGTACCAACGTACTTCTTTATGGTGGTAGGTGTGACGCGCATTGATGTTTTGCCCAATGGTTTCGTCCGTACCCTCCAGAACCAATACGAACAGAAAATCTTCCTGTGCCCAGTCCTCCGCCGTCATACCATATAGCGGACTGTTGCGTGTGATCGGGTGCATAATCGTCCAATTCAGAACAAACATCGGGTTGGATTTATGACGCAACGCCAGCTCGGTATAGCGACGAAATGTTTGCCCTTCTTCATTTACAGCGGTACGCACCAGCCAGAGTTTTGCCTCCGCACCATTGATGTGATTGTGCCGCTCGTTCGCCACACGCGTCATCCACATCATTTGCCCCTCGTGACGACCAATAACCGCCTGCTTGGCAAAAATAATTCGTGCGCGCGGCCGGGCAAAGCGTGCAAACGCCAAGCCAGTAATCACCGCCGAATACAATAGACCTGTGTATGACTCCATGGTCGCTATGACATGTGCATACAGGGTTTTCGGATACATATTACCGTAGCCGACCGTCGCAAAGGTCTCCACAGAAAAGAAGAACACAAACCACGGTTTACCAGGCGGTACATTACCCACGCTGTCGAGATGCACGGCGTAGAGCAAAGCGAAAATCACGTTCACCAATAAAAATGCCGCAGCCGACCACGCGATGAACTGCCACCATGGGCTGGTCATACTGGCATGATAGAAGTCTTGCCATTTGGATTGACGACGGGTCAAGGCGAATACTTCGCGATTCGCAACGCGTAATTTGCTCAGTTGGTAATCATGATGACCACCCAAATGGTTGGGAAAGAAATGGGGGAAATCGCGCGGCTTTTTCGCGCTCGCAGCAGACTCCGACGAGGTATGATCAGTCGACGTTGAGTGACCTGATGCGGCACTTGAGTTCGAGGATGACGCTACTGTACCGCCGCTTGATTCAGATGCAGTCGCCGCACTGCGCCGTGCGTTCATACGCGGCGAGCTGGGAAAATTTTTGGCGGTGCTATCGACGGGCGCAGCCCCGTGCTCAACATT
The DNA here is from genome assembly GCA_964414735.1 of uncultured Hydromonas sp. GTDB lineage: Bacteria > Pseudomonadota > Gammaproteobacteria > Burkholderiales > Burkholderiaceae > CTSOIL-112. Next base: position 3,894 of record CAYPYQ010000090.1, on the reverse strand, counting down.
ATCTTGCGTCATTCCGTTTATGCGTCAATATATGGGGTCAATAAATTGATTCACTGCAGATTGTACTGCGGACTTGGCGATTAAAAAAGAGGCAGTCAATGACCGCCCCTTTTTACATCATGCATGGTTTGGAACGCAGTTCCACGCCATTACATGTTGTTGATCATTTCTTGACCAAACTGTGAGCAGGATACTTGGGTCGCACCTTCCATCAAACGAGCGAAGTCATAAGTGACTTTTTTCGCATCAATGGATTTGGCCATGCTGGCCAAAATCAAATCAGCGGCTTCAGTCCAACCCATGTGACGCAGCATCATTTCAGCCGACAGGATTTCAGAACCCGGATTCACATAATCTTTACCCGCGTATTTCGGTGCAGTACCGTGGGTCGCTTCAAACATCGCCACAGAGTCAGATAAGTTCGCACCCGGAGCAATACCGATGCCGCCCACTTGCGCTGCCAATGCGTCGGAGATGTAATCACCGTTTAGGTTCAAAGTCGCAATCACGTCGTATTCCGCCGGACGCAACAGGATTTGCTGTAAGAACGCGTCAGCAATCGAGTCTTTGATCACGATTTCGCCATGTGGCGCTTTGATGACCATCCACGGACCGCCGTCCAAGTACTCAGCACCGAATTCTTTTTGTGCCACTTCGTAGCCGGTTTTCGCAAACAGACCTTCGGTGAACTTCATGATGTTGCCTTTGTGAACCAAGGTCACGCTGGAGCGTTTGTTGTCGATCGCATATTGGATCGCTTTGCGCACCAAGCGGGTTGTACCTTCGATTGAAACAGGCTTCACACCGATACCTGAAGTTTCTGGGAAACGAATTTTAGTCACGCCCATTTCTTCGGTCAGGAATTTGATGACTTTTTTCGCTTTTTCAGATTGCGCTTCCCACTCAACACCTGCGTAGATGTCCTCTGAGTTTTCACGGAAAATCACCATGTCGATTTTTTCAGGGTGTTTCACTGGTGAAGGCACACCGGTGAAGTACTGAACCGGACGCAAACATACGTACAAGTCCAACTCCTGACGCAATGCCACATTCAAAGAGCGGATACCGCCCCCGATTGGCGTGGTCAAAGGACCTTTGATGGATACCACGTAATCGCGCAGAATTTCCATGGTTTCGGCTGGCAGCCATACGTCTGGGCCATATACTTTGGTTGATTTTTCACCCGCGTAGATTTCCATCCAGTGAATTTGGCGCTCGCCGTTGTAAGCTTTTTGTACCGCTGCATCAACCACTTTCAACATCACCGGCGTGATGTCAAAACCTGTACCGTCACCTTCGATGTAAGGGATAATCGGGTTATTAGGAACATTCAAACTATAATCAGAATTGACGGTAATTTTTGCGCCGCCTTCGGGTACTTTGACATGTTGATACATGGTCTCTCCTTTATATTTGGATGGATACATCTCGGATCGGAAAACATGCGCAACCTTGTGAGAGAACGCATATTGTTTGTTCGTTCGTCGATCGTTGGGGTGGTCTTGTATAAGACTGATCAGCCTAAATTATGCCCGATTTTGCTTGGCATTGCACCCCATTTGCAAGCAAAATACCAATTATTTTGTCATCATACACAATGTTTTTTTATAGTATGAAATTTTGAGCCATTTATGCTGCTACTACTGAACAAACCCTTCGGCGTAATTTGCCAATTTTCCCCGCACGAACAACATTCGAGCTTAGCCGACTATGTACACATTCCCGCAGTGTATCCAGCCGGTCGTCTGGATACCGACTCCGAAGGACTGGTATTACTCACGGATGACGGTCGTTTACAGCACCAAATCAGCCATCCCGAGCATAAAAAGCCGAAGGTCTACTGCGTGCAAGTTGAAGGCGCACCATCCGAATCCGCATGTGAACAACTGCGTCGCGAGGTTGAACTCAACGACGGCCTGACGCAGCCGTGTGATGTGCAGATTATTGACGAACCCGAATGGCTGTGGGAGCGCAACCCACCGATCCGCGAGCGCAAAAACATCCCGACCCATTGGCTGCAAATCACCCTGACCGAAGGCCGTAATCGCCAAGTACGCCGCATGACCGCAGCCGTCGGACTGCCCACGCTGCGACTGATCCGCACGCACATCGGCGATTACAGCCTGTGGTCACACACCGAGGATGCACAGACGCTAACCCTCGGCGCATGGGTATGGGTCGATCAGCAGCCCAGCACTACGCCAACCATGCGCAAAACATCGCCACGCACAAGCCTGAACAAACGTTTAAAATACGGCAAGCCCCGATTTCAAACCAAATAAACCATATCGCATGACCGCACCCCAACTCGCCATCGAACCACAGCCACACGTTGCCAGCACTGTCTATTACGCCATCAACAGTGCACCCGACCCTTTCGCGAGCAGCTCCTTAGCCTGTACGCACTGCACCGCAAATGGCGCGAAATCGCCAACTATACGGACAACCATCAGGCCGTCACCACACTCAATTGGTGGCATCATGAACTGGAGCGCAGCCAAAGCCAGGCGACCGAGCATCCTGCTCTACGTACATTGCAAACCGCCTCCAACACCTTGCCAACTGTCACGGCTGAAACTCTGCAAACTTTATTACACGGTCACATGCACTGGCATCATCTGAATCGCATTGATACCGAAGCCCAACTCCAACCGACCTTAGACGCCATCGGCGGCAGCTTTGCCCGTCTGTGGTTTGAGCTGTGTGGCGTTTCCAGCAAAGACGAATTGACCCAATCCGCCGGACGCGCCCTGCTCTGGACTGACCTGCTGCGTCATCTCGGTCACAACCTCAGCAATCAACGCATTTGGATCCCGATGCAATGGCTCAAAGACAGCCAAACCCCTGCGCATATTTTGCTCAAAACCGATATGCCGGCCACTGACCGTACCAAACAATTACAACCATTGATTGAACGCATCAGCATCCAAGCTCATAACGAATTAAACCAATACCAAACGCATTATCAAAACCTATCTAAAGCACAACAAAAAGCACTGCGCAGCTGGCATATTCTGATGCAACTGCGCATGGATTTACTCAACACTATCATGCAAGAACCAACCGAATTATTTGAAGGCTTGGTCAGTATCGCCCCGCTACGCAAATGGTGGCGCGTGGTGCGCACATAGTTGTGTCATAAACATTCACAAAAGAAGCACTCAATCTGGATACCTGATTAATCAAATATAAAAACCACCCAATATGGTGGTTTTTTATTACTCGACAAAATGTTATTGCTCGGTGATGGGTGAGGCAGGTCGCAATTGAGGCGAAACCTGCTGCACAACGATCTCTTGCTTTTGCTCAAAAGAGGCTGTACCACGAATATCTTGTGAAGACGCCCCAACCATAATTTGATACGCTCCTGCAGGAATCACCCAACGCGCCGCACTCACATTATAGCTCGCCCAATCCATCGGCTCCAAATGGATGCGTAGGGTTTGCAGTTCACCCGGACGCAACAGCTTGGTTTTGGCAAATGCACGCAGCTCTTTTACCGGCGTATTGGATGCCGCTTTGGGTGCAGCCAAATAGATTTGTACACTCTCTTTGCCCGCAACTGCACCACTGTTACGAACATCCACGTCAATATCTAAAACCCCCGATTGTCCTGTTTTCGGCATACTTACTCGCGGCTGCCCGTACGTAAATCGGCTATAGCTCAAACCGAAGCCAAATGGATAAGCCACCTTAACCTTGGCTCGGTCAAAATAACGATAGCCCAGATTCATGCCATCTTGATATTCAATTTCTGCGGCTTGATCGCCACTGAGCGGATCGTGGTTATTCGGGTCTTTCGGGATAAGAACCTGACCGGGAAAATTAACCGCAGAGGGCAAATCGGTATAGCGTGCAGGGAATGTCACCGCCAGTTTGCCGGACGGATTGACT
>CAYPYQ010000089.1:0-3723 GCA_964414735.1 uncultured Hydromonas sp. | reverse complement strand
CAAAAAGTATTGGCTGGTGTAGCCGAAGGCTTGGATCTGTCGGTGGATTACGGTTGGCTGACCATCATTGCCAAGCCGTTGCATTGGTTCCTGAGCTTTTTACACAGTTTCATTCCGAACTGGGGTTGGACGATTGTTGCGCTGACCATTATTGTGAAATTGTGTTTCTTCCCATTGGCCGCTGCGAGCTACAAATCCATGGCAAAAATGCGCAAGTTGGCGCCGAAAATCAAGATGTTGCAAGAGCAATATGGCGACGATAAAATGAAGCTGAACCAAGAAACCATGGCGCTGTACAAAGCAGAAAAAGTCAATCCGGCGGGCGGCTGTTTGCCCATCTTGGTACAAATGCCGGTGTTCATTGCCCTGTTCTACGTGTTGCAATCTTCGGTGGAAATGCGCGGTGCACCGTGGTTGGGCTGGATTAAAGATTTGTCCGTACCCGATCCGCTGTACATCCTGCCGGTGCTTATGGTGGCAACCATGTTGCTGCAAACGTGGTTGAATCCGAAACCAGCCGACCCGACACAAGAGAAAATGATGTGGATCATGCCGTTTATGTTCGCATTTACTTTCTTCTTCTTCCCAGCCGGTTTGGTGTTGTACTGGGTCGTAAGTAATATTTTCTCCATCGTGCAGCAATGGGTGGTGACGAAGAAATACGGACATTGATTTTAAATCAAACTAATGAGAGACCCCGCAGATGCGGGGTTTTTTATTTGTGGTAAGCGGTGATACAATGAATGCCCATAATAACAAGGGAGAGCTGATAATGGATCAGATACTCAAACAACAACTCGAAACCCTCGCTAAAGAAGCGGCTGCACGCAGCTATTCACCCTACAGCCATTTCCCTGTGGGGGCGGCGATTCGCACGGCGGATGGGCGGATTTTTACGGGTGCGAATATTGAAAATGCATCGTTCGGCTTGACCAACTGCGCCGAGCGTACGGCGATTTTCAAAGCTGTGTTTGATGGCGCAACCGAAATCACCGATGTGGTGATCTATACACCGACGCAGCACCCTGCTTCGCCGTGCGGCGCGTGTCGTCAGGTCATCCGCGAGTTTGGCAAACACGCGAACTGCGTGAGTTTTTGTGACACCGATGAGCGCTTAGAAACCACATTGGAAGAGCTCCTGCCGCATAGCTTTGGGCCGGAATATTTGTAATAAATTATGCGTTTGCGTTCGCATGTAACTGCTGCCACGTGCGCAACATCTGCGCAAAAATATGCGCCTGCTCGCGTGCATCGTCCAGTGCAATGTGTGTGTGTGGCAAATTTTCGGGCAACCACTCATTCGGTAAACGCGGTTTGATTGTCTGTTTGAACGGCAAGCCAGTCAAGGCCATGCCAAAGGTTTTCATGTCCAAAGCCGACCATGAAAACGGTGAGCCGCCGGTGAAGCGCTGCAAATACCAAAACACAAACGTGAAATCAAAACCGGCTGGATAGCCGACGAACACCGGCGCGCTGTGGTGGGCGCACAGCGCGTAAATCCACGATACATATTCCTTCATCGCCTGCTCCGGTGCAACCGGATTCTCACGACACGCTGCCCAAGCCTGCGGCTCGCCACGCCAAAATGCCGCCGTGGTTGGATGCGCCTGTGCCTCGGGCAAGGTCTCCAAATTCACCGAAAACTCACTGACCGACTCCCCTACTGCATTCACCGCCACGCAGGCAAATGACAGCATCGAATGCGGCCCGGGAATCGGGCCGTCGGTTTCAATATCGGTGACAAAGTAGAGTTCGGATTTGGCCATGAGCTTTATTTATATCAATCAGGTGGTCAATTATAAACGATGGACTTATTGCTCGGTTCATGCTTTTTTCTCACGGCATTGACGGCTCACCATTTCATAAATGGCGGCATGCTTAATGGATGACGGCTGAACCACGTCCATGCGCCTTTGAGTAGGAATTTGTGAAAGCCGTTGTTGGGAAAGGCTTTTTGTACTTGTTGGATGAACGGTTTGGGTAAGCCCTGACGAATCACTCCCAACGAGAAGTCCACCAGATCGGCACGGCGGAAGATTTCGACCAGAGGGTAGCGCTCATCCGTGTAGGGTTTGAGTTTGTGGTGCTCGGAGATGAGTAAGGCGATGTCTTCTTCCCAATGTTGTAGTTGCTGCTGTTGGCAGTATTTTTTGGCTTCTATGATGGAGGGCGGCAGGTAGTCGACCGTGCCTTCGCTCCACAGTCCGATGTCGTGGTGTGCCGATGCGATGATGGTTTTTTGGCGTTCTTCATCGCTGAGGCTTGGTGCTAAGGCAAAACAGAAGTGCAGCATTCGGTAGCAGTGGTTTTTGTAACCAATGAATTCTGAACCGATGCGTGTTTGCCACGGGGCTAAGATTTGCTCCAGCAGGTCTATGCGTTGTTCGATGGCGTTCAAGTTTCCTCCGTTGCTGTCTGTGATGATGAACCGTGATTATATAAGTCGGAGGCGGACTGGGTAATGGTGAGGTGAAAGGATTTGCGTTCAATCGCTTTCAGTTTGAAAAAGTGGCGGGGTTTTTATTTGATGGTGTTGAATGCGCTGGAAATTTTGTAGGTTGCGTAGGGGGTGATGATTTGGGTAAGCTGTTCTAAGTCTTCGATGGTTGGGCAACGCGCAATGATTTGGTAGCAGGCTTCGCCGGATACTTTGTACGCTGATTCGATATGAGTGGATTGCCGCATGGCTCGCTCAAATCCGGTGAAGTCGTTGGAGTGCATATAGACGCTGATAAAATGGCGGTATGGTGTGTCTTCGCGCAGGGTGTATCCTTGGATGATGCCCTGCTCTTGCATCTGTTGTACTCGAGCGCCGACTGCTTGCCCCGTTAGAAAGACTTGTTTGCCGATTTCGCTCCAGCTTAGGCGGGCGTTTTGTCTGAGCAGTTCGAGAATGGCTTGGTTGTATTTGTCCATGAGGTGGTTTGAGGTGGTGGTGCTTATTCCGCTTCGCCAACCATTTTTGCAATGATGCCGTCGAGTACATCGAGATTGCCGAATTGGATCACCATTTTGCCTTGATTTTTCGCACCGACTTTGATCGCGACTTGTGCGCCGAGGACGTCGGACAGGCGTTCTTGCAGGTGCAGGATGTCGCCGGAGATGACGCGCACTTTGGCGGGTTTGTCGCCCTCGCCTTTGAGTAGTTGCGCCACGCGTTTTTCGGCGTCGCGCACGGTGAGGCGGCGGTTGGCGATTTCTTGTGCGAGCATGATTTGTTGCGCCGCGTCGAGCGAGAGTAAGGCGCGGGCGTGTCCCATTTCGATGTCTCCGGCGAGCAGCATGGTTTGTACCGGTTGCGCGAGGTTGAGCAGGCGCAACAGATTTGATACCGCGCTGCGCGAGCGGCCAATGGCTTGGGCGCAGGTTTCGTGGGTGTAGTCGAATTCGCGGATGAGGCGTTGCAGGCCTTGCGCTTCTTCGAGCGGGTTGAGGTCTTCGCGCTGGATGTTTTCGATCAGGGCGAGCGAGAGCGCATTTTTGTCGTCCACTTCTTTGATGAGAACGGGGACTTCGTTGAGTCCGGCGATGCCTGCGGCGCGGTAGCGTCGTTCACCGGCGATGATTTCGTAGCGCCCTTCAGCGATGGTGCGCACGATGATGGGTTGCATCAGGCCTTGTTCTTTGATGGATTCGGCCAATTCGTTGAGTGCGGTTTCGTCCATGTGGCTGCGCGGTTGGTATTTGCCCGCTTGGATTTGTTTGCGCGATAGCAGGGTGAGT
>CAYPYQ010000088.1:0-1115 GCA_964414735.1 uncultured Hydromonas sp. | reverse complement strand
CTCGACTGCGCCGTTTAAGTTTTTGGGTAAATACTCCTTGAGCGTGTTCCTGTTCCACGCGCCGATTTTGATGCTGTTGCAATGGTTGAATGTGTTCCAACACAACCAAGGCATCATGATGTTGGTGGACAAAATCTTGGTGCTGGTGGTGGTGTTGATTCTGGTGGTGATTTTCGAGAAAACCTACTTCACCCTGCGCGAAAAATTCAATTGGAAAATCGGCTGATTGAATGGTTTACCATAAGCCCGCCGCCTTGGCGGGCTTTTACATGGAAGATTGAAGAATAGATATGAAGGTTTGTGCTGTCGTTGTCACCTATAACCGTCGTGCGTGGCTGATCGAATGTCTGCAAACGCTGCTGGCGCAGTCGCATGCCTTGGATGGCATCGTGGTGGTGAACAACGCCAGCACCGACGATACGCAAACGGCTGTGGACGCGCTGGCGGTGCAGCATCCGACCATGGGCTGGCACATTGCACACAATACCCAGAACACCGGCGGAGCGGGTGGCTTTGCACAAGGCATGCACATGGCGCATGAGGCCGGTTATGACTGGATTTGGGTCATGGACGATGATGTGCTGGTGCGCGAAAACGCTTTGGCCGATTTACTGAAATTTGCAGACCGCGCCGATGTGCTGCACGGGCGACGAACCAATCCGAATGGCTCGCCCTTCTACTGGCAAAGCACCTTCATCCCGTGGATCGGCTTTAGCCGACCCTATCCCGACAGCGTGTTTCAAAATGGCGGCGATATTTGGTACACCAATGTCGCGTGCTTTGAAGGCGCGTTGATTCATCGGCGGGTATTCGACCGCATCGGTTACGCCGATCCGCGCTACTTTCTCGCGTGGGATGACACCGAGTTTGGCTACCGAGCGTCCGAGTTTTTCAAGGTCGCGTATTGCAACGCCTACACCCTGATGCGCCAACGCGGTCATGACAACATTGACATTGGTGTGCGCTCACTGTATCGCGCGAGTGATATGTATCGCTACTTTCATATTCGCAATCGGTTTTTACTGATACAAACGCTGCTCAAATGCGAGCCACGTGTATGGGTGCGGGCGTTGTTGCGTGCCACATATCACAGCTTTACTGCCGTGTTGTTTGCC
>CAYPYQ010000087.1:0-3866 GCA_964414735.1 uncultured Hydromonas sp. | reverse complement strand
AGAGCGTGTAGGTTGTCCAAAATAATCCCTATGAAAGTATCGTCGATGGTGCGCCACTATAAAATGTGCGAACACCTCTATCAAAATGCCGCGCATCTTAGCACAGAGCGCAGTATGCCAGCATACTGTGCAACGATTATGAATAACTTAAGAACGGTCAATTTTACACACTACCGCGCGGATGGTGCTGCGCATGCACATTTTTCAACCGCTCCTGCGCCACATAGGTATAAATCTGCGTGGTCGAAATATCCGCATGCCCCAGCAGCATCTGTACCACGCGCAAATCCGCGCCGTGATTCAATAAATGCGTGGCAAACGCATGGCGCAAGGTATGCGGCGAAATCAAACTGAGCGGTATGCCCGCCTGCGTGGCGTATTTTTTAATCACATGCCAAAACATCTGCCGCGTCATCGCACCACCGCGCGCGGTGACGAACACCTCATCGCAACTACGCCCGCGCAGCAACGCCACCCGCGCCGTATCCAAATATAGCCGCAACGACGCACTCGCCTCCTCGCCAAACGGCACCAAGCGCGTTTTACTGCCCTTACCCGTTACTCGCGCCACGCCGTCGTTTAAGCTCACGTCTAACATGCGCAACCCAACCAACTCGGTTACACGCAAACCACTGGCGTACATCAGCTCCAGCATGGCGCGATTGCGCACGCCCAAATCGCTCGAGTCTGGCGCAGCGAGCAAAGCTTCGACCTGCGCTTCAGACAGGTTTTTGGGTAATCGAGTGCTGGGTTTGGCCAGCACCAGCGTCGCCGTCGGATCATCCGCGCGCAGATTGCTTTGCAACAGCCACTGATAAAAACGTTTGAAACAGCTGATTTTGCGATTACTTGACGTGCTCTTTTTCACCGTTTGGCTGGTAAACAGTCCGGCCAAATAGGCCTGCAAGTCCGCCACATCCACTTGCAACAATGATTTGTGCCGAGCCTGCATGAATCGTGCCAATTGCCGCATGTCCGAGCCATACGAGGCCAGCGTGTTCTCGCTCAAGCCATGTGCCAGCCACAATTGGCTGGTGAACTGGTCGATTAAATCCTCGTCGTTGGCGTTCATGTTGTGCATGATGGCTCTATTAAAAAAGAAGTTTTTATTATCCCATATTACCGAGATGAAACGCGGCATTGATGGCACACGCCAGCCCCATAAAAGTTGACTAATTTAATCAACTTTAGTATGATAACGCCATCAAAGGGAGTAGCCCCCAAAGCAATGCGTCGTCAATACAGTGTCTTGTTTTTCTCTTACACTCGGCGTATTGTGCGTTCAAAGGCTCGCAGCGATGAAACGCTGTGAGCAACATCATCGGCAGTCAGCGATTATGCTGCCGTCATACTGATTACGCGGGCAAGACTTTGACTTGTTTCAGATTGCAACAGGTCGAAGTCCGCGATATGCAGCCATCATCGGCATCATCATTAGCACTGACATCACACCTGTTTCGTCTGAGAGACCTCAAACCTTTTGAAACAGGAGTCAATATGCTGAACTTAAATACCATCCGTTTATATTCACACCACAGGGAGGCGCTATGAGCTTGACCAGCATTGGCACGCCGATGATGTGGGTCGGCTTTATTATTCTCGTATTGATTGTTTTGGCCATCGACTTGTGGGGGCTGGGCGGGAAAAATGCGCACCGCGTCTCGCAAAAAGAAGCACTCGCATGGACCGTCGTCTGGATGCTGTTGGCATTCGCCTTCGGCGGTGCGCTGTGGTGGTATCTGCTGCAACAGGGTCACGATCCCGCATTTGCCAAAGACAAAACCATGGCGTTTTTCACCGGTTATTTGATTGAAAAATCACTGTCGGTGGATAATATTTTCGTGTTCCTGATGATATTCAGCTTTTTCTCCGTGCCGCCCGTATATCAGCGTCGCGTGCTGCTCTACGGTGTATTGGGCGCGATCATCATGCGTGCGATCATGATTTTTGCCGGTGTCGCTTTGGTGACGAAATTCCATTGGTTGATGTATGTGTTCGGCGGGTTCTTGCTGCTGACCGGCTTGAAAATGCTGTTCATGGCGGATAAGGAATCGGATTTGAACAACAATCCTCTGCTTAAATGGCTGCGCGGCCATCTGCGCATCACCCATGAATTTCACGATGAAAAATTCATGGTGGTCAAAGACGGCGTACGCTGGTTCACCCCATTATTTTTGGTGCTCATCATGGTTGAGTTTTCCGACTTGATTTTCGCGGTGGACAGCATTCCGGCGATTTTCGCGATCACCACCGATCCGTTCATCGTGTTCACCTCGAATATCTTTGCGATCATGGGCTTGCGCGCACTGTATTTTCTGCTGGCCGACTGGAACGAACGTTTTCACCTACTCAAATATGGTCTGGCGATCGTACTGCTGTTCGTCGGTGCAAAAATGTTGCTGTTGGACATCTATAAAATCCCAACCGGCGTTTCACTCGGCGTGGTCGGCGCGATCATCAGCAGCTCAATGATCATCAGCTGGATGCACACCGGTAGAAAACACAACATTGAGCAACACCACGATTAACACTAAAAAATAAAACGGCAGATCACTCTGCCGTTTTTTATGCACGCTGGCGCTGGTAATAAAGGCTCACTCGTAAACAATTCCCTCGTGTGCCAACAACCAACGTTTTACCCCAATGTAAAAACCATCATCATGCTGCGCAAAACCACCGATGCCATTCGCACCCACCACGCGGTGACACGGCACGATCAGCGGATACGGATTCGCGCCGCACGCACCACCCACCGCACGCGGTGCACCACACTGGATGAGCTGTCCGACCTGTTTGTAGGTAAGTACTTGCCCCGCATCCAAGCCGGCGATCACTTGCCAGACTTTGTTTTGAAAAGCAGTTCCCTGCTCTAACAAAGGCAAATCAAATTTGAACTGCGGATTAGCCAGAAAGGCGTTCACCTGCTCACTGGCACGCGCTGCCAATGGCCCATCGGCTTTTTGCTGCGGTGTGTTTTCAGGCAAATAAACCAGCTCCTGAACGTGCGTATTCGCCACATTCAAACGAATGCCTACCGCACCGAATGGTGCTTTCACAATTGCGTTAAACCGGCTGACTTGCGGATTCATTAATTGAGGCACATCGTTCTCCCATTCGTATCAATGGAGCGCTCACCGATACAGCTTGAATGCCTCGGTTTCCTTGAGCCAACGCACCTCATCCACACGCGTCACAGCCTCCAGATCACCAGGTGTAGTCGTCACATCGTCCACCCATTCGCGCAGCAGTGGCGAACCGTTAATCAAATCAATGGCGAGGCGATCGAACTCGTACTCATAAGCAAAATCACGCCACAGCGGATAATCCGGATGGATGGTGCGAATGGCTTTGAACGCCAAAGCCATCAAGCGCCACGGACGAAACGCCTCGTGATCATACGCCGGATGATCGACGTGGATTTGTATCCCTTGGCACAACTGACCCTGATGTTTGTGGAAGGTCGGCTCGAACCAGATCGGGCGCAAAATACAACCGTTTAACCACTCAGGTGCAGCCTTGTGCATATACGCCAAAACCGCCTGCGCATCCATGTCCGGCGCACCGAATAATTCCAATGGCCGCGTCGTACCGCGCCCTTCGGACAGCGTTGTTCCCTCCAGCATCACCGTACCGGCATAAGCGCGCGCCATCGACAGATTCGGCGCATTCGGGCTCGGATTGATCCAGCTGCGCTGATTTTGTGGCCAACCGTAATCCGGCGCCGTTTGCGTGTTCCACCCTTGCATCTGAATCACGCGGTAATCCACATTTAAATTCAGCGTGCGCACGAACCAGTGCGCCAATTCGCCCAAAGTCAAACCGTGGCGCATCGGCATTTCACCTGCCCCGACGAAACTCTCCCACCC
>CAYPYQ010000086.1:0-1754 GCA_964414735.1 uncultured Hydromonas sp. | reverse complement strand
AAACGGTAAAACGTTATTTTAAAGCTTTGGCGACTTCGGCGTGCGGGCAATCAACACATTATCCACCTGCCGTGCACCGGATTGTTTCAAGGTTTGCGCAATTTCATGCAGCGTCGCGCCCGTGGTGATGATGTCGTCGATCACGGCGATGTGCTGACTACGTGGTGAAAAATCCGCCGCGAGCGCAAAAGCATTTTTCACCTGTTTGCGCCGCTGATCGGGTTTGACATGAATTTGCAGTTGATCGTGATGCACGCGCATCAGCGCGTCGGGTCTATAAACGGGCGTATTGCTTGGCCAAATGGCGCGCAGATCAATGTGCTGCATGATTAAACGCAAGGGATTGAATCCGCGCTGCTGCACGCGCGTGGGCAGGGCGGGCACGAGCACCAGCACATCGGGTCGCTGCGTTTGCGCATACTCGGTCAACGCATGACGCAGACCATCGGCCAGTAGCGGCGCGAGGTGCAGGGCGTGGTGGAATTTGAATTGCAATAAGGCATGCTGCAATTGACCCACATAATCAGCAAACACCACACTGCGATCGAATGCGGGCGCATCGGTCAGGCAATCGCCGCACAGCGGTTCGGCGGTGTGCAGCAGATGCGCGCATTGCTGACAGCGTGGATGCGGCGCATCGTCGATGCTCGTATGCGTTAGCGTGTGTGTGCAGTCCCAACATAGGCGCGGCGACACGGGCGTTTCCCCTGAGGTTTGACCGCACAGCACGCAGCCGCCGACCCTTTTGGCCAAATGGTCATACAGGCGGTTTTTGCGTTGATTCAACGATGCGACAAAATGGGTAAACATACGGTTTGGGGCGATGGGTAGCTCATGCTAAAATGTGGGCATTTAGCGGCATGTTACGGCGTATCCGTGCATGATTCAACTGGTTTTGCCGCGTTTCAACCCATATTTAAAATGACCACAGCCCGTATCCCTGACAATTTGGTGCACTACGCCGCCCGCGACCTGCTGCGCCGCGCCGAGGTGATTACCACGCCGCTGAGTTGCGTACGCGAAATCAGCCCTGCGCCGTTACCAGCGGATGAGCTGCGCCGCGCGTATCCAAACGCGGCTATTGAACAGTGGCATCTGAGTGAATCTGCACCGCAGGTAGCAAAAAAATCATGGTTGCACAAACTCAATCCATTCGCATCAAACGACACGCTATCACGCATCGACCCCGCACAACTGAATGCGCAATTGACCAACGCCCAACCCGCGCAACTCGTACTCGCGCCGTTTGTATTAGACACACTGTCCGCTGCTGATACGCTCGCCGCATTGGCGCAGCTGCCGAGCTGGTTCGCGCCGGAGGGCGTGCTGCTGTTTGCCACGCTGGGCGCGGGTTCTATGCCAGAGCTGGTCAATCGCAATGCCGACTGGCTCACGCAGGTGCAGCATTTACCGACCATCATGGCGATGGGGCGACGCTTGCAGGATTTGCGCTTTGGTTTGCCCGTGTTGGATGTGGAAACGGTGCGTTTGGGTTACGACGATGCCGCGACGCTGTGGCACGATGTGCTGCAGCTTAGTCCGAATTTGCAGGCGCAGTCTGATGCAGAACGCGAACCGTGGCGTGCGCAAGCGCAAGCCGCGTTTGAGGATGGTGTGCGTCAGCTCTCACTCGAAATCATTTACGGGCAAGTGTGGCAGCCGACGACCGCGCAGGCCGATGACGGCGTGCGCACCGTGTCGCTTGAGTCGCTCACCGCCAGTTTAAAAAATCGTTCCGAAGGAAATTCATAATG
>CAYPYQ010000085.1:0-11763 GCA_964414735.1 uncultured Hydromonas sp. | reverse complement strand
CGCTTTTGCGCCACATCCACAGTAAATGCCCAAACCCAGCCAGGGTCACCAGCGTGGTGATGATCAGTACGACGATCAGTGCAGTTGGCGCAGTTTGGAGCAATTCCCACATAATTATCCTTGGTGTTTCAACGCGGCGTTGACAAATGCGGAAAACAGCGGATGCCCGTCACGTGGCGTAGAAGTGAACTCAGGATGGAACTGTACACCGACAAACCACGGATGCATGGATTCTGGCAATTCCATCATTTCCGGCAATTGCTCAGTTGGTGTACGGGCGGAAATAATCAAACCCGCCAACTCCAATTGGTCGGTATATTGCGTATTGACCTCATAGCGATGGCGATGACGCTCAGTCACAGTCGCACCATAAATACCAAATGCTTTAGTGCCTGCTTTGACTGGACAAGATTGCGCACCTAAACGCATGGTACCGCCCAGATCAGAGCCGCTATCGCGCTTTTGCAATTGACCATCTTTGCCCATCCACTCGGTAATCAAAGCCACCACTGGCTGCGGCGTATCATGGTCAAACTCTGTGCTGTTGGCTTGATTCAAACCCGCCATATGACGCGCGAACTCGATCACCGCCAATTGCATACCCAAGCAAATCCCCAGATACGGAACTTTGTTTTCACGTGCATAGCGAATTGCCGCGATTTTGCCCTCGGTGCCTCGTTTGCCAAAACCGCCCGGTACCAAAATAGCATCCAAATGTGACAATTTGCTGGCAACATCATCCATATGCGCATCATCAAACGCTTCGGAGTCGATGTATTCGATATCCACCTTGGTTTGATTATGAATGCCCGCGTGACGCAGCGCTTCGATCAGCGATTTGTACGACTCGGTCAAATCCATGTATTTGCCAACCATACCGATACGCACTTCGTGCTGTGGATTTTCGAGCGCATAAACCAGTTTATCCCACAGCTCGACATTCGCCTTCGGCACATCCAGACGCAACTCATCACAAATAATTTGGTCCAAACCTTGCTCAAACAGCAAACGCGGCACTTTGTAAATCGTATCCACGTCGCATACGGACACCACAGCTTCCACAGGAATGTTGGCAAACAGGGAGATTTTTGATTTTTCGTCCTCCGGAATCATACGATCCGCACGACACAGCAAGGCGTTCGGCATAATGCCAATTTCACGTAATTTCTGTACCGAATGCTGCGTCGGTTTGGTTTTCAATTCGCCCGCACCTGCGATCCACGGCACTAAAGTCAAATGCACGAATGCAGAATTGCCACGCCCAAGACGCAAGCTCATTTGACGCACGGCTTCCAAAAACGGCAGTGATTCGATGTCACCCACCGTGCCGCCGATCTCAACGATGGCAACATCGGTTTGACCATTATTCGAGGCCGCCGCACCGCGTTCGATGAAGGCTTGAATTTCATTGGTAATATGAGGAATTACTTGAACAGTCTTTCCTAAGTACTCGCCACGACGCTCTTTTTTCAAAACGGATTCGTAGATCTGACCGGTCGTGAAGTTATTGGATTTGCGCATTTTCGCGCTGATAAAACGCTCATAGTGACCCAAATCCAGATCGGTTTCCGCACCGTCCTCGGTCACAAAAACCTCGCCATGCTGGATGGGACTCATGGTACCCGGATCAACGTTGATATACGGATCCAGCTTGAGCATGGTCACTTTCAGACCACGCGACTCCAATAAAGTTGCCAGCGATGCCGCAGCAATCCCCTTCCCTAAAGACGATACCACGCCACCCGTTACAAACACATATTTTGTCATTTTCAATCACCTCATTGGAAAGCGTAATTATACATTTCCCATGTGACTTTATCCATATGCTGTCACACAAAAAATAAGGGACAATTCGACTTGTCCCTTATTTGACTACTGCCCCAGCGCCATCAATCCGATGCAAAGCGTGTATCCCTTTGTGCTTGGGTTTCGCCCAAACATTGGCTGGATCAACGAAGCAGAAATCGGCTTAAACATGTACCAGCGTTCCTTCATCTTCACCGCGGATGACACGCATCAGGCCACCTTCTTTGAAAATTGAGAACACCCTGATCGGCATTTTTTGATCACGGCAAAGTGCGAATGCAGTCGCATCCATCACGCCCAGATTTTTGCTGATCGCTTCATCAAATGAAATATCGCTGTAGCGAGTCGCATTTGGATCTTTTTTCGGATCGGTGGTGTAAATACCATCGACTTTGGTCGCTTTCAGCACTACTTCCGCGCCGATTTCCACGCCGCGCAATGCCGCTGCCGTGTCGGTTGTAAAAAACGGGTTACCTGTACCCGCTGCGAAAATCACGATTTTACCTTCACTCAGATGACGCATGGCACGCGGGCGAATGTATGGTTCAACCACCTGGTCAATACGCAAAGCCGACTGAACGCGCGCTTCCAGACCGGCGTGTTTCATCGCATCTTGCAACGCCAACGCATTCATGATCGTCGCCAACATCCCCATGTAGTCCGCTGTCGCACGATCCATACCGGCCGCACCACCCGCCATGCCACGGAAAATATTACCGCCACCAATCACCACCGCCATCTCAACACCGGTTTCGACCACTTCTTTAATTTGAGCAACCATGCGCTCGATGGTCGCACGGTTAATCCCAAAGGCATCATCGCCCATCAATGCTTCACCAGAGAGTTTCAGTAATACACGTTTGTAACCAGCCATTTAATTCTCCTTATCGTTGGGTCGTGTCGATGACAAAATCCTGTTTAAATCAAAAATCCATTTAAAATCAAAAAGTTTCATCCATATTTCAAAATTCTCGGTACTCATCCGTAGACAGCACGCAAACGGCGAGATTGTACCAAAATTCATATTCATTCGGGTCACAATCGCATGGTATGACAAATACATGAGCATTTCTTGCCCTTTCCTACCTTTGCCCCACATGCAACTTAAAAAAATCCCCCTGCACTAACAGGGGGATCATCATTCGCATTATTTAATGCGCATATCGCCGGTTTCGACGAAACGTTGGTGCCATGATAATGCTTCGTTGAGCAAATGTGGCGTGTGCAAGCCACCTGCTTTTGCCGCGCGATCATAGTAGTCTTGCAACATCGGACGATAATCTGGATGCGCACAGTTCTCAATGATGAGTTTCGCGCGCTGACGTGGCGATTTACCACGCAGATCGGCCAGACCTTGCTCGGTTACCAACACCATGACGTCGTGTTCGGTGTGATCGTGGTGAGAGACCATCGGTACGATGCACGAAATTGCGCCATCTTTGGCTACTGATGGGGTTACGAAGAATGACAAGAACGCATTGCGCGCAAAGTCGCCCGAACCACCGATACCATTCATCATGCTGGTACCCATGATGTGCGTCGAGTTCACGTTACCGTAGATGTCGCATTCGATCATCGCATTCATACCGATCACGCCCAGGCGACGCGATACTTCCGGATGGTTGGTGACTTCTTGCGGGCGCAAAATGATTTTGGAGCGTAGGGTTTCGATGTTATCGTTGAAACGATCCAACGCGTCTGGGCTGAACGACAGCGCAGTCGCAGATGCCGACACCATTTTGCCAGACAGAATCAAATCCAACATGCCGTCTTGCAGTACCTCGGTGTAACCCATCAAACCGTCAAACGGACCGTCTTGCAAACCGGCCAAAACCGCGTTTGCAACGTTACCTACGCCTGATTGCAACGGCAACAGATTTTTCGGCAAACGGCCCATTTTCACTTCGTGTGAGAAAAAGTCGATAATTTTCGCAGCAATGCTCTTGGAGTTTTCGTCCGGATCGGCAAATTTGCTGTTGCGATCTGGCGAGTCTGTCAAAACGATACCCGCGATTTTGTCCAAATCGCATTCCAAATACGGAGAACCCACGCGATCGGCTGCCGACATAATCGGAATCGCAATGCGGTTTGGCGGCACACCGATATCCGGATGGATGTCGTGCATGCCTTCGAGCAGGATATTTTGACGGCTATTCACTTCCAAAATGATTTTCTTAGCCGATTTGAGCCATTGATTGTTGGTACCGATTGCCAAAGATGGAATCAAACGACCATCTGGCAAAATGCCGGTCACTTCAACCAACGCCACATCCATGTCACCGAAGAAACCATAGCGCACTTGTTGTTCCAAATGAGACAAGTGCACGTCCTGATAGTCGGTCGCGCCCGCATTGATTTGCTTGCGCAAAGTCGGGTCGGATTGGAATGGGGTACGGAATTTAATACCTTTAGCACGCGCCAAAACACCATCACAGTCGTCCGCCGTTGATGCGCCTGTCAGCATACCGATGCGAAACTCTTCACCGCGAGCATGTGCTTCTTCCATGCGTTTGGCCAATGCCGCCGGAACTGCCTTTGGATAGCCTGCGCCGGTAAAGCCGCTGATGCCAACATTCATGCCGTTTTGGATGAATTCAGCCGCTTGCTCAGCCGACATAATTTTTTCGCGCAAACCCAAATGGCCGACTCGCTCGTGCCCCATCGTAGAACTCATAAGACTTTCTCCTATCGTTATAATAAATCCCCTTTACAGGGCATTCCAATGACTTGTGACTATGCGAAACGACTCTACCGCTCAGCGATGTGTCATTTTGCTGCTCAATTTTGTTTTAGCATATACAGCCAACATCTCTGCGGTCACTAAAAAATATGCAATTATAAGCAAAAACCAATCCTAAAAAGAAAAGATTTTATACATGAACTAAACGCCGATTTTAGGACACGATACTTACGGATGAATTACTGCGAGCAGCACAATACCAATGATGCTTGCATATACGCCCAAAGCAGCACAAGCCCGCATAAACCATAAAAAAACGGGCATCATCTGCCCGTTTTTCATTAACCCAATGAAGTGCTTGGCTACTGGCTGATTAGCCTTGAGTCGCTGCGGCTACTTGCGCGGCAACTTCCGCGGCAAAGTCATCCACTTTCTTCTCAATGCCTTCACCCACGACGAACATGGTGAAGCCTTTAACCACCGTGTTTTTCTCTTTCAACATTTGTTCAACGGTTTGCTTGTCGTTTTTCACAAATGATTGGTTCAACAAAGACACTTCTTTCAAGTATTTTTGTACAGAACCTTCAACCATTTTTTCAGCGATTTCAGCAGGTTTACCTTGCTCAATCGCTTTGGCTTTAGCTACTGAACGCTCAGTTTCGATCAAGTTGGCCGGTACGTCAGCCGCTGACAACGCGACTGGTTTCATCGCAGCAATGTGCATCGCCACATCTTTGGCCGCAACTTCGTCGCCCGTGTATTCAACCACCACACCGATTTTCGCACCGTGCAAGTAGTACGCCAATTGATTGTCGCCTGCAAAACGTTTGAAACGGCGGATGCTCATATTTTCACCGATTTTACCGATCAAATCGGCACGGGTTTGTTCAACGGTTTTACCGTTCATGTCCAACGCGCCCAAAGCTTCTACGTCCGCAGGATTTTGCTCGGCAACCAATTTGGCTGAACCGTTGGCCAAGGCCAGAAATTCGTCGTTTTTCGCAACAAAGTCGGTTTCTGAGTTCACTTCGACCATAGCGCCGGTTGTACCGCTCACGTACACAGCCACCACACCTTCAGCCGCGATGCGTGATGCCGCTTTACCTGCTTTGCTGCCCAATTTCACACGCAGCAGCTCTTCCGCTTTGGCCATATCGCCACCGGCTTCGGTCAATGCTTTTTTACACTCCATCATCGGCGCATCTGTTTTCGCGCGCAACTCAGCAACCATGCCTGCAGTAATTGTCATCGTCTTTTCCTCAATAAATGATTGGTTAAAATCGCACGGCGTTTCGCACTTCTCTGCCTCGCCGCGCTCAGTAATCTTTAAAAAAGGGGCAAAACAGCCCCTTCTTTTTTCGTTTGTTCGTACGAGCAAGCGGGCTTACGCTTGTTCGCCTTCTTGAACTTCAACAAACTCTTCAGTTGGCTCAGCCGCTTCTTTCGCCGCTTGCACCACTTCTTGTACCGCATTCGCACGACCTTCGAGTACCGCGTCAGCCATACCACGGGCATACAAACGAACTGCGCGTGCAGAGTCGTCGTTACCTGGAATCACGAAATCCACGCCTTCTGGATTGTGGTTGGTATCCACTACAGAGATCACAGGAATGCCCAAGTTTTTCGCTTCGAGCAACGCACCTTTGTGGTAGCCAATGTCTACAACGAAGATTGCATCAGGAATACCAGCCATATCTTTGATACCGCCGATAGACTTGTTCAATTTTTCGATTTCACGTTGAAACAACAACGCTTCTTTTTTGGTCAGTTTTTCAACTTCGCCAGACTCAACCGATGCTTCCATGTCTTTCAAGCGTTTGATCGAAGTTTTAATGGTTTTGAAGTTGGTCAAAGTACCGCCCAACCAGCGTTGGTTCACGAATGGCATACCGGCGCGCGCTGCTTCTTCAGCAATAATTTCGCGTGCGGCGCGTTTGGTACCGACGAACAACACAGTACCGCGGCGAGCTGCCAATTTTTTCACGAACTCGGCTGCGTCGTTGTACATAACAACGGTTTTTTCCAAGTTAATGATATGAATTTTGTTACGTTGCCCGTAGATGAATGGAGCCATTTTTGGATTCCAAAAACGGGTTTGGTGGCCAAAGTGGCAGCCCGCTTCGAGCATTTCACGCATAGAAACTAACATAATATTAAATACCTTTTATTTCAGGGTTGTGTCTAACATACCATGCGGTTTGCAAACGCACTCGTCTGCACCCTATACGCATCGTACGCGCTATTTAGGCGAATCAATCAGAATCATTTAGAATAGGAATTTCGCCACTGTCTCAAGACCCCACAAAAAACAAATCTGCAGATACATCCAAGACAGTCTATAATTATAGGATATTTCAAGGCAAAAAACAAGGCGGCATAAGAAGTTAAACCACATTGTTGTTTTTTACGCCGTTACCGTACCATCCGTATTTAAAATCAAATAAAACCCAACTTCAGTTTTATATAAAGAGAGATACATGTCCGTTACCATCAAAACCGAAACCGATATCGCCCACATGCGTGTGGCCTGCCGTCTGGCCTCTGAAGTGCTTGACTACATTGCCCCCTTCATCAAAGCTGGCATCTCAACCGGCGAATTGGACCGCATCATGAACGAATACATGGTAAACGAACAAAAGACCGTTTCCGCCACTTTAGGCTATCAACCACCCGGCTACCCGCCTTATCCGAAATCCTGCTGTATTTCACTCAACGACGTAATTTGTCACGGCGTGCCATCGGATGACAAGATTCTCAAGAATGGCGACATCCTCAACATTGACGTGACGATTATCACCAAGGAAGGTTATTTCGGCGACACCAGCCGCATGTTTACCGTCGGCGAACCGTCCATCGCAGCCAAACGTTTGTGCGACGTGACCTATGAATGTATGTGGCTGGGGATTGCGCAGGTCAAGGAAGGCGCAACTTTGGGCGACATCGGCGCAGCCATCGCAGCACACGCTCATGCCAACGGCATGTCAGTGGTACGCGAATACTGCGGCCACGGCATCGGCAAAGTATTTCACGAAGAACCGCAAGTGCTGCACTACGGCGTCAAAGGCCAAGGCATGAAGCTCAAAGCCGGTATGATTTTCACCATCGAGCCGATGATTAACGCAGGCAAACGCGATTTGCGCACCATGTCCGATGGCTGGACCGTAAAAACCAAAGACCGCAGTTTGTCTGCTCAATGGGAACATACGGTTTTGGTCACACCAACCGGTTATGAAGTACTGACGCTCTCGGCTGGCTACCCTACTCTGCCTGAGTTTATCAAAACCACGAGCTGCTAAATCTACATACTTGTACAGGAGATGAATATGGAAACCACAACCCTTATTGATCTCCTGTTTGTCCATCGGTCTATGCCTGTTCGCACAAGCATCCGCCCAGACCACAGCCGATAGCAGTGCCAACAGTACGTCCCGCCAATTCATCATTCAGGATGGCTCCAAACAATACAACGCCACCATCTCCGTTGCGCAATGCGATAAAGAGACCTGCAATGGCGTCGGTACCGTGCAATTGACCGAGAAAACCTCGGGACGCACCATCCAAAATTTCAAAAGCGACGATTTATATTTTTTTCTGACCAGTCAGCAAAAACCAACGGTCAATATCATTGAACTATACGACGAGCAAAGTCCATTGATTTTTGAGGACTTCAACTTTGATGGTTCGGAAGATTTAGCCATTCGCAATGGCAATGAAAGCGGCTACGGCGGCCCATCCTACGACGTCTATGTGTTCAATCAAACGCGTGGACAATTTGTTTTGAGCGCAGAGCTGACGGCTCTGGCGCACAACAATCTCGGCATGTTTAATACAGATGCCAAACGTCAACGCATCAGCACCTTTGCCAAATCCGGCTGCTGCTGGCATGAAACGACCGAATATGCCGTCGTCCCCAAACGCGGATTGGTTGTCACCAAAGTGATCACCGAAGACGCCACCAGCCCAGATGGCCGCTACGTCTACGTCACCACCCAGACCCGCAGCAACAGCGCCAATGGAAAATTGACCAGTAAAACAAAGCGATACAAAACCAAAGATTATTATCCTAATTAAGATCACTTTAGATAGCCTAATCCTTTTATTTTATTGATTTCAGTCTTGATTGAAATTCACTTTTGAACGGCGTATAGTGACACCATTGCTCTGCGAAACGGCTTGCCCAAAGAGCCTACGGAGAGTAGCTGTTTTCTATTCGTTTTGACTATATAAAAGGAGAATGTAATGTCAAGATACCCCACGCAAGCCATTCGTTCGGTTGCTCTGGTCGGTCATGGCTCATCTGGCAAGACCAGCTTGACCGAAGCATTACTATTTGCGACTGGCGCGATTCCGGCCAAAGGCAGCATCGAGCGCGGTACGACCGTATGTGACTTTGACACCCAAGAAAAAGAAGCTGGCCACTCACTGAACTCCGCCGTGGTTAATTTCGCCTACGAAGACACCCATATTCACCTGCTCGATACACCGGGCGCACCTGACTTTTCTGGCTCATCCATCGCCGCGCTGGCCGGTGTAGACACAGCCATTATTGTTATCAATGCCCAAACCGGTATCGAACTGATGACCGAACGCATGATGCAGCATGCGACTGATCGCAAACTCGCGCGCATGATCGTGGTCAATAAAATTGACGCGGATAACGTCGATTTGCCCGCGCTGATGAACGAAATCCGAGAAACCTTTGGTAAAGAATGCATGGTTTTGGATTTGCCGGCGCATGGCTCGGCTGACGTGGTTGAAGTATTGGAGCACGATTCAGGAGACGCGGATTTCGAATCCGTCGCGGCGGCACACCGCGCATTGATTGACCAAATCATTGAGGAAGACGAGGATTTACTCGCGCAATATTTAGAGGACGGCGCCGATCCGAATGCGACCGCCTTACACGCGCCATTTGAAAAAGCCTTGCGCAACGGCCATTTGATTCCGGTTTTATTCACCTCTGCCAAAACTGGCGCGGGTATCAAAGAATTGCTGCACGTTTTGGCATCGCTCACACCGAATCCGACCGAAGGTAATCCGCCGCCATTCTACAAAGGTGAGCCAAACAGCGCAGAACCATTCAGCGCGGCGCCTGATGCTTCTCAACACGTACTGGCACATGTATTTAAAGTCGTATCCGATCCATACATGGGCAAAATCAGCGTATTCCGCGTACATCAAGGTACAGTGAAAAAAGACATGCAGCTGTTTGTCGGCGATTCCAAACGTGCGATTAAAGTAGCGCATTTATATCAATTACAAGGTAAAGCCACAACCGAAATGGATGAACTGTTACCGGGTGACATCGGCGCAGTCGCTAAAATCGACGAAATCGAGTTCGACAGCGTTTTGCACGACTCGCACGCCGAAGATCAGATTCATCTGACACCGATGGACTTTCCAAAACCGATGGCGGGATTGGCGATTGAAACCAAGAAAAAAGGCGACGAGCAGCGTCTATTCGACATTCTCTCCAAACTCACCAGCGAAGACCCAACCTTCGTCGTTGAACGTCATCCTTCCAGTAACGAAACCGTGATTCGAGGCTTGGGTGAAATCCACCTCAAATCCAAACTGGAAAAAATGCTCAACCAATACAAATTGGAAGTAGACACCAAACCACCGCGCATCCCATATCGTGAAACCATTACCGGCACAGCGGAAGGCATCTGCCGTCACAAGAAACAATCTGGTGGTGCAGGCCAATTCGGTGAAGTGCATCTGCGCGTCGAACCAAAAGGTCGCGGCGAAGGCTTTGAATTCGTTGACGCGATCAAAGGCGGCGTGATTCCGGGCGTATTCATGCCTGCGGTGGAAAAAGGTGTACGCCAAGCATTGGCTGACGGGATCGTCGCAGGTTATGCCGTTGAAGACGTCAAAGTCACCGTATTTGATGGTAAAACCCACCCGGTGGATGGCAAAGAAATCGCCTTCGTCGCCGCAGGTAAAAAAGCGACCATCGAAGCGATTCGCAACGCTAAACCCATCGTGCTTGAACCGATCGTAAACATCGAGATCGTCGTACCACAGGAACACATTGGCGATATGGCGGGTGATCTGTCCTCTCGTCGCGGTCATGTAACCGGCACTGGTGAAAAAACACACGGCATGGCAGTCGTGTCCGGTGAAGTTCCTCTGGCTGAAATTTCCGACTACCAATCCCGTCTGAAATCACTCACCGGCGGGCAAGGCAGCTACACCATCGAGTTCTCACGCTATGCCGCTGTTCCGGCGCATGTCCAGCAACAAATGGCAAGTAAGTTTGAACTGCATGAGGATGATGAGCAATGATCCAACTGCGTTAAGCTTCAAGCAAAAAACCCTTCCACATTGGAAGGGTTTTTGTTTGATTGAGAATGGCAAAACAACTGAAACAAAGCACCAAGAAGTTTCAATCCTCCTCCAGATCACGCTCTGCCCGCTCCGCCATTTCCTCATCACTGAGCACACGCACCATCAGCACATGCACCTGCCGCGCATCGGCGCGCTGCACTTCAAACTCGAAACGATCCATCACGACCACATCTCCACGACGCGGCATCCGTGCCAATTCGGAAGTCACCAGTCCGCCGATGGTATCTGCATCTTCATCGGACAGCTCGGCATTGAAATATTCGTTGAATTGTTCGATTTCAGTCAGCGCACGCACACGGTAACGCCCCGCTCGGTCAGCAATGATGTTATCCGCCTCTTCGTCCCAGTCGTGCTCGTCCTCGATGTCACCAACGATTTGCTCCAAAACGTCTTCGATGGTAATCAACCCGGCCACACCGCCGTACTCATCAACCACAATCGCCATATGATTGCGACTCTCGCGAAACTCACGCAGCAGAACATTTAACGGTTTGGATTCCGGAACAAATACCGCTGGACGCAGATTGTCACGCACATCGAATTCGTCTTCGTTGTGGTAGTAGCGCAGCAGGTCTTTGGCAAGCAAAACGCCGATGACTTTATCGCGACCACCTTCAAACACCGGAAAGCGCGAATGACTAGTAGCAATGATGTTGGGAATAAATTCTTGAGGCGAGTCCTCGATATTGATGCCGTCCATCTGTGATCTTGGCACCATGATGTCGCGCGCACGCAAAGTGGAAATTTGTAAAGTACCTTCGATAATGGACAAAGCATCATCGTCCAGCAAGCTGCGCTCATGCGCACCGTGGAGAATTTCTAAGAGCTGCTCTTGCGTTTCCGGCTCAGCCTCGAACATGCTGGCCAGACGTTCAAAAAAAGATTTGTGGCGTTTTTCAGATTTCGCGCCACGCGACGGATAG
>CAYPYQ010000084.1:0-3910 GCA_964414735.1 uncultured Hydromonas sp. | reverse complement strand
ACGCAGGCGGCAACGGCTGCTTGGCGCATGGCGTCACGATTGCCACTGCCATCTGGACCGCCACGGCGACCTTGCTGATTGTCCATGCTGCCACAGGCGGCCAAAATAGTACCGGCTGCGATCAGTGAAGAGATGAGTAACGTACGTTTCATTGCTTTTCTCCTATTTGGGTTACAAAAAGTGGGCGCATCGTGCTGCTTCGCGTTTCCATGTACAATCATAGACCGAATCGGTAACGCAGATGTGTGGCTTTTGTAAAGTTTTGTAAAGTGGCGCGTGCCGTGTCGGGTAAAAACCTTTGTGTAGATCGTTGCTTAACCCATTGTTTTAAAGAAAAATATTATGTTAAAACTTCATCATCAAATCCGCATCAATCCCTATCCCGTACAGGAACAAGCACATTTGTCGGTCGAGCAGTTGTGGGCGGGCTTGGTGTTACGCGTTTTGGAGCCGGTGCGCTTTACCATCGGATTGGATGGTGCGGATGTGGTGAAAATCAGTGAGGTGCAGTATCGGCGTGTATTGTCCTTCGGGGCGCATTCCATCAGCGACGAGGTGGCACTGGAGCCGCAGCGCAGTGTGCAGTTCACCACCGAGGCGACCGAGCAGATTCCATCGGGACAGCTGTATTATGAAATTCAGAATGATCCGACGCAGGGTTTGGTGTTGTTGTGCGAGTATGCCACCGCATTTCCTGAACCGAGTTCGGACGAAGAACTGCAGTTATTGGAAACCATCAAAAGCGCGTACCGCATGGCCGATGAGGATATGGTGCGCATCATTCGGGACTATGCGCTGATGGCGCGGCATTGATGAGTTGTGAGGATTGCGAGTGTAAAAGGGCGCTTTTAAGCGCCCTTTGTTTTTGATGGTATGTATTCTTTTACCCACATGCGCCCACATGGCCGCAGCTGGTGCAAAATTCGCAACCATCTTTTTTAATCACCGTGTGACTGCCACATTCGGGACAGGGTTTACCAGCAATCGGGGCGATTTTTTGCGGGATTTCTTCGATGAATAAATCGCCTTGCTCCGGCATCATCACGCCCATATTTTCCACGGGGAAGCCTTCATCGGTCAAAATGCCGAGCATGGCATAGCGGTGGATCACCAGACGCGCGAGATAGGCGACGGTGGATGGCCAGCTCTGTGATTTTTCCTGATTCGGTACGCGGGCAAAAAAGTCACCTTGCGGTTCGGCGTAGTTCACTAATTTGCGCAATTTCATACCGATCCATGCGGGGTCAATCACGCGCATGTCGTGCGAGAGCATTTTGCTCAAGCCGTCCAATTCACGCGGATATGTGCCGGCGAGCCACATCGAGTACGGACGGCGCGCGCCGTTCGGCAATACGAGTTCTTTGATGAACAATACGAAGTCATCGCCGGTTTGTGGATTGTTGATGTCCACCGACCAGCTGATCGTGCCGTCGGGGCCGGATTTCGGTTCTTTGCGGGCGAACATGGCGTCCAGCACCGGCGTCGGTTCACCGGTTTTATCTGCCGTGATTTCGTCGATGCGGTGACAGACGACTTTGGCTAAAATCGCCACCGCGCTACTTGCGGTCACGACCGTGTCGCCCAGTTCAACCGAATAGCGTTGCTCACCAGCGGTTTTGGCCAATGAGTTGAGCTTCATGTTCAGCCATGCGGTATCTTGGCTGCGCATGTCCATCGACAGGGTTTTTGCGACCGCGCCGAGGCCGCGCGGATGTTCACCATTCACCCAGCATTCAAACGGTTGTGCATCGTTGTCCAAATGACCGACAAATACTGCAAAATCACCCGTGGCGTGCTCCACCATATAGGTCCACGCGGGGTTACCGCCTTTAATTTTCGGGCGGCTTGGGTATTTCAAACTGGCCAGCGCCGGTGTTGGCGCGGTTTGCAGGCTGATGCGGCGCTCGGTGTCGTTCTCTGAGGTGCCGGACAAATCCTGCGGGGTTTCTTTGGACGGCTCGACCGACAGCACCGCGCCGAGTACCGAATTCGGACGGTAGGTGGTGATGCCTTTCAGTCCGGCTTTCCACGCGGACATGTAGAGATTTTCAAAATCAGCGAACGGGTAGTCGGCAGGGACGTTCACGGTTTTGGAAATTGCGGTATCGATGAACGGCCCGACCGCGGTGCACATCAGCATGTGGTCGTTCGCACTCATTTCGAGCGCTGATACGAAATACTCCGGCAACTGTTTCACATCGTAGCCGAGCGAGCGGTACAGGCGGTAGGCGTGATCCTCGACCAAATATTCTTTTTGCGTACCGTCCGGCATGCGTTTTTTGCGCGTGTAGTACCAGCTAAACGGCGGCTCAATGCCGTTGGATGCATTGTCGGCGAATGCCAGTGAAATCGTGCCGGTCGGTGCGATCGACAGCAGGTGTGAATTGCGAATGCCGTGCGTGCGAATGCGCGCTTTGAGTGCTTCGGGCAGGCGGCTGGCGCAGTGCGGCTCGGCCAAATATTTGTCCGCATCAAATAATGGGAACGGCTCTTTTTCTATTGCCAAATCCACGGAGGCTTCGTAAGCTGCATTGCGCATGGCTTCTGAGATGCGCGCCGCCATCGAACGGCCTTCGTCCGAATTGTATTTGAGCTTGAGCATGATGAGCGTGTCGCCCAAACCGGTGAAGCCCAGACCGACGCGACGCTTGGCTTGCGCCTCGCGGTGCTGCTCCTCCAGCGGCCAAACGGTCAAATCCAACACATTGTCCAGCATGCGGATGGACAGCGCCGTGACCTGTGCGAACGCGTCAAAATCGAACGTCGGCTGCTCGCCAAACGGATCGCGCACGAAGGCGCACAGATTGATTGAGCCAAGGTCACAGCAACCATAATCCGGCAGCGGCTGTTCACCGCATGGGTTGGTTGATTCGATCACTTCGCAATAGGACAGATTGTTGTCCCGATTGATTTTGCTCATGAACAGCACGCCTGGCTCGGCGTGATCGTAGGTCGACTCCATGATCTGCTGCCATAGTTCGCGCGCGCGGATTTTGCGATAGGCCCATTTGCCATCGGCGCGTTGGTAATAGCCTTTGAATACTTTCGGATCGGGTTCTTTCTCATGCACCAACTCCCAGTCGCCATCGGCTTCTACCGTCTGCATGAACGCGTCCGATACGCCGACGGAAATATTGAAATTGCGTAAATCGCCCTGATCCTTGGCATGGATAAACTCCTCGATGTCGGGATGATCGCAGTCCAGCACGCCCATCTGTGCGCCACGGCGCGAGCCGGCGGATTCGACCGTTTCGCACGAGCGGTCAAACACGCGCATGTACGACACAGGGCCGGAGGCGAGGCTGTGCGTGCCTTTCACACGCGCGCCTTTTGGACGGATTTTCGAGAAGTTGTAGCCGACACCGCCACCGCGACGCATGGTTTCGGCTGCTTGCAGTAGTGCTTGATAAATCCCGGGTTTGCCGTGACTGTCCGCTTCGGAAATCGAGTCGCCGACCGGCTGCACAAAGCAGTTAATCAAGGTCGCTTGAATGTCTGTGCCCGCTGCGGAATTGATGCGTCCACCCGGAATAAAACCGCCGTTCAATGCGCGGTAAAAATCCTCACTGAGTTTGGCCTGTAATTCCTCTTTTTCACACTGAGCCAATGCACGTGCGACGCGCTGTCGCACTTGTTCCAACGTGGTTTCATCGCCCTTGGCGTATTTTTCGATCAAAACTTCGCGGCTGATTTCCTGCTCGACAGGACGGGTGATGTGGGTGACGTCATTAAAATCCACGATGGCTCCTTTGTGGTGAATCCTTTGAGTTTGATATTTTTGGGATCCGAATGGTTCACATCATACCCAAAAAAATGGGGGCTGTCAGCTGCGAGGTCGTATTTAAAAACACATTAAAATCAAAGGGTTATTTTGATAACAAAGCGCTTAGAAGCGTAAAATATTTTACGC
>CAYPYQ010000083.1:0-4280 GCA_964414735.1 uncultured Hydromonas sp. | reverse complement strand
CGCGGGCTGGAGCAGAAAATCAAAGAGAAACTGGCGTATCTAAAAAGTCTGGATGACGAGGCAAAAGCATGAATTTCAACCCATCGTCGGAAGTGATCGCGCCAGAAGCGCGGGCAGAAATACTGCATCGTTTGCACGAGGCTGAACGCGAGCATGATGTGAAAATTTTAATGGCGGTTGAGTCAGGTAGCCGCGCATGGGGCTTTGCTTCGCCCAACAGCGATTATGATGGGCGATTTATTTATGTTCACCGTCCTGAGTGGTATTTGTCCGTGGGCTTGGAAGAGCAGCGTGATGTGATTGAGTATCCGATCGTGGATGATATGGACGTGAATGGCTGGGATGTGCGTAAAGCGCTGCGTTTATTCTGGAAATCCAATCCGGCATTGATTGAGTGGCTGTACTCGCCGATTCTGTATCGCAGTGATGAATGGTTTGTACAGCAGGTGCGTGAATTGATGCCACAGGTGTATTCGGTGCAGAGCGGTTTTTATCACTACCGCAGTACGGCGAAAAGTAATTTCAGAGGGTATTTGCAAACGGATTTGGTACCGCTCAAAAAATACTTTTATGTATTGCGTCCATTGCTGGCGGTAAAATGGCTGGAACGTTTTCGAAGCGTTGCACCCATTGAGTTTGAAAAATTATTGACCGTGATTCAAGATCGTACTGAATTGCTGGAGGCCATTCATCAACTGCTGGATTTAAAACGTCAATCACCGGAAATGGGGCTGGCGCCACAAGTACCTGTGATTCATGCGTTTATTCAAACAGAGCTACAGAGGTTAGAGGCGATGGTGCCGAAACAGTTTGAGCGTCCAGCCAATGTAGAAGTTTTACTATCGAGGTTGTTTCGAGCCACTTTAAAACGGGCTTGGGGTTAAACGCTTGTTTGTTCGCGACGCGCATTTCAGGTAGAATGCGCGTTTTCTTTTTGAATCAATCAGTTAGTTCATTTTATGCCGCACACCGATCCGCATTTTTCTAAATTTACTCAGCGTCAGCGCATTATCGCGTTTGCGGGGGCGGTGTTGGGGGCGGTGCTGTTTTCGAACAAGGCGATTTTGGCGAAGCTGATGTATCGCGAGGGTGCGGATGCGCTGGATACGATCACGCTGCGTATGGCGTTTGCCTTTCCACTATTTTTTGCTTTGGCGGTGTGGGTGCATTTCACGGATCATGAGCATGCGGGTTATCGGTTGACGCGGCGTGATGTGTGGCAGGTTTTGGTGGTCGGTTTTGTCGGTTATTATTTGTCGAGTATGCTTGATTTCATCGGTTTGCAGTTTATTTCAACCGGTTTGGAGCGCTTGTTGCTATTCCTCACGCCATCTTTGGTTTTGATTATGTCTCGGCTGTTTTTGGGCAAGCACGTGGATGTGAAGCAGTGGTGGGCGATGATTTTGGCTTACCTCGGCATTGTGCTGGTATTTGTACATGAGGTGAATTTCGGCGGCTCGAATGTGGCGCTGGGTGCGAGCTTGGTTTTTGCCAGCGCATGGTCGTATGCAATTTATTTGCTGATGACCGGCGAGCTGGTGAAGCATCTGGGCACGGCGCGTTTGGTGGCCTATGCGATGATGATTTCGACCGTATGCTGTGTACTGCAATATGCTTTGCTACGCGACTGGGGACATTTGCGTGAGCTGCTGACGATGCATCCGCGCATGGTGTGGTATTCGGTATTGATTGCGGCGTTGAGTACTGTTGCGCCGGTGCTGTTGACCATGTTTGCGGTGGCGCGGCTCGGTTCGCCGATTGTCTCGCAGATCGGGATGATGGGGCCGATTTCGATGCTCGGTTTGGGCTTTTGGTTTTTGGGCGAGCCGATTACGTGGATACAGTTGGCGGGTACGGTTTTGGTATTGATGGGCATGGCTTTGGTGGGGCGCGTGGCGACGCGCAAAATCACTGCGCCGGCGCATCGGTAAATAAAGGTAGGTTTTGAATATGAATCAGATGAATCATTCGGGCAGTGCGCCCAAAGTGGGGTTTGTGTCTTTGGGTTGTCCGAAGGCGTTGGTGGACTCCGAGGATATTTTGACCAAGCTCAAAGTCGAGGGCTATGAAATTGCGCCGTCCTACGAAGGTGCTGATTTGGTGGTAGTCAATACCTGCGGCTTTATCGACAGTGCGGTGCAGGAGTCGCTGGATGCAATTGGCGAGGCGCTGCATGAGAATGGTAAGGTCGTGGTGACCGGCTGTTTGGGTGCGCGCACGGATGCGAATGGTGGTAATTTGGTGCAAACCTTGCATCCGAAAGTATTGGCCGTGACCGGTCCGCACGCGAGCAATGAGGTGCTGGATGCGGTGCATTTGCATTTGCCGAAACCGCATGACCCGTTCACCGATTTGGTGCCGCCGCAAGGGGTGAAACTCACGCCGAAGCATTACGCGTATCTGAAAATCTCTGAGGGCTGTAACCACCGCTGTACCTTCTGCATTATTCCGTCGCTGCGCGGTGATCTGGTTAGCCGTCCGATTGGTGAGGTGATGCGCGAGGCAGAAAAATTGGTTAACGCTGGCGTGAAGGAATTGCTCGTGGTCTCGCAAGACACCAGCGCGTATGGCGTGGACATTAAATACCGCACCGGCTTTGTCAATGGTCGTCCGGTGAAAACCCACATGCAGACGCTGGCTGAGGAATTGGCGCAGTTGGGCGTGTGGGTGCGTATGCATTATGTGTATCCGTACCCGCACGTGGACAACGTGATTGAGCTGATGAATGCGACGGCGGTCAATGGCCACGGGCGGGTGTTACCGTATCTGGACGTGCCGTTCCAGCACGCGCATCCGCGTGTGCTCAAGGCAATGAAGCGTCCGGCAAGCAGTGAAAAAACGCTGGAACGCATTCAAGCATGGCGCAAAGAATGCCCTGATTTGACCATCCGCTCGACCTTTATCGCGGGTTTTCCGTCGGAAACGGAAGCGGAGTTCCAATACTTGCTCGACTTTTTGGACGAAGCGCAGCTCGACCGCGTCGGCTGCTTTGCCTACTCGCCGGTAGAAGGTGCGACAGCGAATGAGCTCGAGGGTGCATTGCCCGATGAGGTGCGCGAGGAGCGCGTGGCGCGATTCATGGAGAAACAGCAGGGCATCAGCACCGCGCGTTTGGCGCAGAAAGTCGGCTCGGTACAAACCGTGCTGATTGACGAAGTGGATGAGGATGGCGCGATTGCCCGCTCGATGGCGGATGCGCCGGAGATTGACGGGCTGGTGTACATAGATTACACCGAGCAGCCGTTGCAAGTCGGGCAGTTCGTGGATGTGAAAATCCACAGTAGCGATGAGTATGATCTTTGGGGCAGTGTGGTGGAGTAAATCACCGACTTCCATAAAAAACACCCGCTTCAGTTTGAGGCGGGTGTTTTGCTTTGTGTGATTTGTTTTATTTTTGTGGCGTTTATGAAATACGCTCTAAAATTTGACTGGCCAGTGTATCGGCTTCTGGGCCGATAATCACTTGTACCGTGGTGGCGCTTGGACGAATTACGCCACGTGCCCCGATTTTTTTCAACGCTACATCATCTACTTTGCTGCTGTCAACGACGCCCAGACGTAGGCGAGTGGTGCAGGCATCGACCAAGTTCAGATTGGCTTTGCCACCCAGTGCAGCGATGTACGCATCAATTTGATCGCCTTGGGTCGCTGTCGTTGTGGAAACAGCAGGATGAGTCGCAGTGGTATCACCTGTTTCAGTTAGAGCATTGCCACTTTCACGACCCAGTGTCATCAGATTGAACTTTTTGATCGCGAAGCTAAATAGGAAATAGTAAATGAAGGCATAGGCGATACCGACTGGGAAGAGCATCAGCGGATTACTGCCTTTACCCATTGACAGAATATAGTCAAACAAACCTGCAGAGAAGGTAAAGCCCAAACGTACATGCAGCAGATTCATCACCACCAACGAGATACCGGTTAACACCGCATGAATCAAGTACAGCAACGGAGCCAAGAACATAAAGGCAAATTCAACTGGCTCGGTCACGCCGGTGAGCAGTGAGGTCAATGCCATAGACAGCAGGATACCGCCGACTAATTTTTTATTTTCTGGGCGAGCGTTGCGATACATGGCCAGACATGCCGCAGGCAAACCGAACATCATGACAGGGAAAAAGCCGGTCATGAATGCCCCAGCCGTAGGGTCGCCTGCGAAAAAGCGGTGCAGATCGCCGGCGATGACTTTACCGGTGGTCGGATCGGTGAATGAGCCGAATACGAACCAGACCAAGGAGTTCAGTACGTGGTGCAGACCAGTCACCAGCAGCAGGCGATTG
>CAYPYQ010000082.1:0-3948 GCA_964414735.1 uncultured Hydromonas sp. | reverse complement strand
CAGCGCAACAGCATTTTTCGCCACAGGAATATTCGCTAAAAAGCGTCGCACTTGCGTCGGCGCAAAGCGCGCACCAATGCGCCCGTGATTGCGCTGCACGCCCGCGTCACACGCAAAGCCGAGCAGCGCCACGCCGCCATGACTGTGCTCATCCAGCAGCGCCATGCGTTGATGCCAGCGCGCGCCGAGTTCACCTTCGAGCGCATCCACGCGCCCTTGCCACACCGAGCGATCTGCCGCCTGTTTCATGCCCGCTCCTTTGTCATTTCAATTACGCAGAAACTGTCTGCTCAAACAACGCTGCGCATGGCGCAACCAGATCACCATTGAGCACCAAACCTTTGGCCGCTTCGATGTCCGGTGCGAACAAACGATCCTCACCATAACGCGTCACCTGCGTACGCAACAATTCATGCGCCTGCTCCAAACAATCCGAGCTGCGCAACGGCCGGTGAAAATCAATGCCCTGCGCCGCCGCGAGCAGCTCAATGCCAACGATGGTCGCAGTGTTGTGCGCCATCTCGTGCAAACGCCGCCCGGCGAAAGTCGCCATACTCACGTGATCTTCTTGATTCGCCGAGGTCGGCAAGCTATCCACACTCGCCGGATGTGCCAATGATTTATTCTCTGAGGCCAGTGCAGCCGCCGTCACATGCGCAATCATAAAACCCGAATTCACCCCCGGATTATCCACCAAAAATGCGGGCAACCCCGACAAAGTCGCGTCGATCAACAGCGCCACGCGACGCTCGGACAACGCACCGATTTCAGCAATCGCCAGAGCCAAATTATCCGCCGCGAACGCGACCGGCTCGGCGTGAAAATTGCCGCCGGATAAAACATGCACGTCCTCTTGCTCACGGAAAATCAGCGGATTATCAGTCACCGCATTGGCTTCGATCAGCAGCGTACGCGCAGAGTTGTGAATCAAATCCAAACACGCGCCCATCACCTGTGGCTGACAGCGTAGGCTGTATGGGTCTTGCACCCGATCGTCCTCGACCTCATGCGAACGGCGGATTTCGCTGTTTTCCAGCAGGCTGCGATACAGTCGCGCGCTGGCGATTTGCCCCGCTTGTCCGCGCACCTCGTGAATGCGCGGATCAAACGGCGCATCACTGCCTTTGGCCGCGTCGATCGCCATCGCACCGACCACCACGCCCGCTTGATACAAGCGTTCGGTCATGAACAAACCTTGCAACGCCAGCGCGGTCGATACCTGCGTGCCATTGATTAACGCCAGTCCTTCTTTCGCCGCCAGCACCACCGGTGTGATGCCCGCCTGCGCCAGTGCGGTTTTGGCTTCGACGGTTTCGCCATTCACCAGCACCTGACCTTCGCCCATAATCGCCAGCGTCATGTGCGAGAGCGGCGCGAGGTCACCCGACGCACCGACGGAGCCTTTGGCGGGAATCAGCGGCGTAATACCCGCGTTAAACACCGCAATCATGGTGTCAATCACTTCCGCACGAATACCGGAATAACCGCGCGCGAGGCTGGCGATTTTCATCAGCAAAATCAAACGCACCACCGCTGGCGGCAGCGCATCACCCGTACCAACCGAATGCGACAAAATCAAATTGCGTTGCAACTGCATCAATTGCTCGGCGGGAATGCGTTTTTTTGCCAGCAGGCCAAAACCCGTATTGATGCCGTAAGCCGCTGCATCGCGCGATAAAACCTGCTCAATCGCCTGCGCCGACGCGTGAATCGCATCGTAGGCTTCAGCAGCCAGACGAATCTGAACCGGCTGCTGCCACACTTGGCGCAGTTCGGCCAAAGTCATGTGTCCCGGTTGGATGATGAGGGTATTTGCTGTGTGTTGTGTCATCGTCATTGTCCTATTGTTTTTAATTATTTGATCATGGGTAAATTCAAACCATTGCGTTTCGCGCAAGCAATCGCGCTGTCGTAGCCCGCATCCGCATGACGCATCACACCCGAGCCGCAGTCATTGACCAGCACACGCGCCAGACGCTGCGCCGCCGCATCCGTACCATCGGCGACAATCACCACACCCGAGTGCTGCGAGTAGCCCATGCCCACACCGCCGCCATGGTGCAGCGACACCCACGTCGCGCCGCCCGCAGTGTTGAGCAGCGCATTAAGCAGCGGCCAGTCGGACACTGCGTCCGTGCCGTCCTTCATGCTTTCAGTTTCGCGGTTCGGCGAGGCAACCGAGCCTGTATCCAGATGATCGCGGCCAATCACAATCGGCGCTTTGAGCTCGCCATTTTTCACCATTTCGTTAAACGCCAGCCCCGCGATGTGGCGTTCGCCCAAGCCGAGCCAGCAGATGCGCGCCGGCAAGCCTTGAAACGCGATGCGCTCTTTCGCCATGTCCAGCCAGCGCTGCACGCCTTTATTCTCAGGGAACAGCTCTTTGATTTTCGCATCGGTTTTGTAAATATCTTCCGGATCGCCCGATAACGCCACCCAGCGGAACGGCCCTTTGCCTTCGCAAAACAGCGGGCGAATGTAAGCCGGTACAAAGCCAGGGAAATCAAACGCATTGCCCACGCCTTGATCGAAGGCGACTTGGCGAATATTGTTGCCATAGTCCACCGTCGGAATACCCATCACATGAAAATCGAGCATGGCCTGCACATGCTGTGCGCACGATTGCGCCGCCTGCTCGGTCAGACGTGCGTGCTGCGCGTGGTCGACCTGCGCGTCTTTCCACCGCGCTACCGTCCAGCCAATCGGCAGATAGCCGTTAATCAAATCGTGCGCCGAGGTTTGATCGGTGACCAGATCGGGCTTGATGCCGCCGCTTTGTGCGCGTTTGACCAGCTCGGGCAAAATCTCTGCCGCATTGCCAAGCAAACCAATCGACACCGCCTCGCCGCGCTCACAATGATGTTTAACCAACGCCAGCGCATCGTCCAAATCTTTCGCCTGTTTGTCGAGGTAACGCGTGCGCAAACGAAAATCTATGCTGCTTTGCTGACATTCAATATTCAGTGACACCGCGCCCGCGAGCGTCGCTGCCAGCGGTTGTGCACCGCCCATGCCACCCAGACCGGCAGTCAAAATCCAACGTCCCGCCCAGTCACCGCCGAAATGCTGACGACCGGCCTCCATGAAGGTTTCATATGTACCCTGCACAATGCCCTGCGAGCCAATGTAAATCCAGCTACCGGCAGTCATCTGACCGTACATGAATAAACCTTTGCGATCGAGTTCGTTGAAATGTTCCCAGTTCGCCCATTTCGGTACGAGATTGGAGTTCGCCAGCAGTACGCGCGGCGCATCGGCATGGGTTTTGAACACGCCGACTGGCTTGCCCGATTGCACCAGCAACGTTTCATCCTCGTTCAGATTTTTCAGTGTCGCCAAGATTGCGTCGTAGCACGCCCAGTCGCGCGCCGCACGACCAATGCCGCCATACACCACCAAATGCTGCGGATTCTCCGCGACCTCCGCATCCAGATTGTTTTGAATCATGCGGTACGCCGCCTCGGTCAGCCAGTTTTTACAGTTCAGTTCCGTGCCGCGTGGTGCGCGAATCACGCGAGTGGGGTCTAAACGGGGATCGTGGTTGCTCATGATGTGCTCCTGTTGTGATGCGGGTGGAATAAATAGACCAAACATATTCAAATGAATGGCGCATAATTTGTATAGACAACTTTAATGTTGTTTGAAATAGATGTCAATACTTATTTCTCGCGTCCGTTCAAGCAATTTTGTACAATGCGATTATGAGATGAACCCATACAGCAAAGCCCATATGACGTCTGAACCCCACATTCCCGCCTTTCAACGCATCAAAAACCTGATCCTCGAATCCATCCAAACCGGCGTTTGGAAGCAAGGTCAAGCCATCCCGTCCGAGCTGGCGCTGGCCAAACAATTCGGCGTGTCGCGCATGACCGTGAACCGCGCCATGCGCGAGCTGACGCAGGAGCACGTGCTCACGCGCGTGCAAGGCTCCGGCACCTTTGTCGC
>CAYPYQ010000081.1:0-2034 GCA_964414735.1 uncultured Hydromonas sp. | reverse complement strand
CAGCGCAACAGCATTTTTCGCCACAGGAATATTCGCTAAAAAGCGTCGCACTTGCGTCGGCGCAAAGCGCGCACCAATGCGCCCGTGATTGCGCTGCACGCCCGCGTCACACGCAAAGCCGAGCAGCGCCACGCCGCCATGGCTGTGCTCATCCAGCAGCACCATGCGTTGATGCCAGCGCGCGCCGAGTTCACCTTCGAGCGTATCCACGCGCCCTTGCCACACTGAGCGATCGGTTGCCTGTTTCATGCCCGCTCCTTTGTCATTTCAATTACGCAGAAACTGTCTGCTCAAACAACGCTGCGCACGGCTTAACCAAATCACCATTGAGCACCAAGCCTTTGGCCGCTTCGATGTCCGGTGCGAACAAACGATCCTCGCCATAGCGCGTCACCTGCGTACGCAACAATTCATGCGCCTGCTCCAAGCACGCCGAGCTGCGCAATGGCCGGTGAAAATCAATGCCATGCGCCGCCGCGAGCAGATCAATGCCGACGATGGTCGCAGTGTTGTGCGCCATTTCGTGCAAACGCCGCCCAGCAAAAGTCGCCATGCTCACATGATCCTCTTGATTGGCTGAGGTCGGCAAGCTGTCCACGCTCGCCGGATGCGCCAGCGATTTATTCTCCGAGGCCAGAGCCGCTGCGGTGACATGCGCGATCATAAAGCCCGAATTCACCCCCGGATTATCCACCAAAAATGCGGGCAAACCCGACAAAGTCGCGTCGATCAACAGCGCCACACGACGCTCGGACAGCGCACCGATTTCCGCAATCGCCAAAGCCAGATTATCCGCCGCGAACGCCACCGGCTCGGCGTGGAAATTCCCGCCTGACAAAACATGCACTTCGTCTTGCTCACGGAAAATCAGCGGATTGTCGGTCACCGCATTGGCCTCAATCAGCAGCGTGCGCGCCGCATTGTGAATCAAATCCAAACACGCGCCCATCACCTGCGGCTGGCAGCGCAGGCTGTACGGGTCTTGCACACGATCGTCCTCCACTTCGTGCGAACGGCGGATTTCACTGTTTTCCAGCAGGCTGCGATACAGTCGCGCACTGGTGATTTGCCCCGCCTGTCCACGCACTTCATGAATGCGCGGGTCAAACGGCGCATCGCTGCCTTTGGCCGCATCAATCGCCATCGCACCGACCACGATGCCCGCTTGATACAAGCGTTCGGTCATGAACAAACCTTGCAACGCCAGCGCGGTCGAGACCTGCGTGCCGTTAATCAGTGCCAGCCCTTCCTTCGCCGCCAGTACCACCGGCGTGATGCCCACCTGCGCCAATGCGGTTTTTGCATCAACGGTTTCGCCATTCACCAGCACCTGACCTTCGCCCATGATCGCCAGCGTCATGTGCGACAGCGGTGCGAGATCACCCGATGCGCCGACCGAGCCTTTGGCCGGAATCAGCGGCGTGATGCCGGCGTTAAACACCGCGATCATGGTGTCGATCACTTCCGCGCGAATGCCGGAGTAACCGCGCGCGAGGCTGGCGATTTTCATCAGCAAAATCAAACGCACCACCGCTGGCGGTAGCGCCTCACCGGTACCGACCGAATGCGACAAAATCAAATTGCGTTGCAACTGCATCAATTGCTCAGACGGAATGCGTTTTTTCGCCAGCAGGCCAAAGCCCGTATTGATGCCGTAAGCCGCCGCGTCACGTGATAAAACCTGCTCAATCGCCTGCGCCGACGCGTAAATCGCGTCGTAGGATTCAGCAGTCAGACGAATCTGCACCGGCTGCTGCCATACTTGTCGTAGTTCGGCCAAAGTCATGTGTCCCGGTTGGATGATGAGGGTATTTGCTGTGTGTTGTGTCATCGTCATTGTCCTATTGTTTTTAATTATTTGATCATGGGTAAATTCAAACCATTGCGTTTCGCGCAAGCAATCGCACTGTCGTAGCCCGCATCGGCATGACGCATCACACCCGAGCCGCAGTCATTGACCAGCACACGCGTCAGACGCTGCGCCGCCGCATCCGTACCATCGGCGACAATCACCACGCCCGAGTGCTGCGAGTA
>CAYPYQ010000080.1:0-3757 GCA_964414735.1 uncultured Hydromonas sp. | reverse complement strand
TAACCCAAAAGGTCAAGTCGCGGTCATGCAAAACAATGAACACTTAGTTCAGGTCGGTTTGAAACTCGCGTTTGCAAAGCAAACGCTCAAACAGCAAACCGACTATAAAATGACGCGTTCACATGCCTGACAGCGACGATGAGTTCGACTTCGTAAATATGCTGTAGGGCGCAATAAACCGAAGGTGCATTGCGCCGCATGTATTAGAATGGCTTGGTGCTGAGTTTTGCGCATACATCACTTATTGCGCCCTACGCGCTGGATAAAGTTTCTTAAATTCAATTAATTAGTCACATAAGCCAAGGGGTAGTGCAGTTGCGTATCGTACGGAGTTAATGGGGTAGCGTGATATAATTCGCATCTATTATCACGCTCTTACGCTTTATCCATGAACTCTAAAACCACTTCTCAATTCGGCACTTTGTATCTCATCCCCAATACCCTCGGCGTGTATGGCACGGATGGTTCGCAGGATACCTTGCGTGCTGTGTTGGCGCCGCAGGTGGTGGAGATGACCGCGCGTTTACAGTATTTTGTGGTGGAGACGGCGAAGGTGGCGCGGCAGTTTTTGAAAGCAGTGGGCACGCACACGCCGTTACAGGAATTGCAGCTGATCGAGCTGAATGTGAAAACGCCGGATGCGGCGGTCAAGGATATGCTCGTGCCACTGTTAGCGGGTCATGATGTGGGTCTGCTCTCGGACGCGGGTTGTCCGGCAGTCGCGGATCCGGGCGCGCGTTTGGTCGAGGCGGCGCATGCGGCAGGTGTGCGCGTGGTACCGTTGGTGGGGCCGTCGTCGCTGTTATTGGCGTTGATGGGCAGTGGTTTGAATGGGCAAAAATTCGCGTTTCACGGTTATTTGCCGATTGATGCGGCGGCGCGATTGAAAGAACTTAAGCGTCTGGAGTCCGAATCCAAAAATCACGCGCAAACGCAGTTATTCATCGAAACGCCGTATCGCAATATGCAGTTGTTCGACACGCTGCTGAAAAATTTAAACCCAAATACGAAACTGTGCGTGGCGGCGGATTTAACTTTGC
Organism: uncultured Hydromonas sp.; assembly: GCA_964414735.1. GTDB lineage: Bacteria > Pseudomonadota > Gammaproteobacteria > Burkholderiales > Burkholderiaceae > CTSOIL-112. The sequence continues at coordinate 2,717 of CAYPYQ010000080.1, read as the reverse complement.
CCACCGAATTGATTCGCACGCGCACGGTGGCGGCGTGGCGCGAGGCGCTGAAAAAGGATGCGGGTTTTGATTTAAATAAGCGCCCGAGTATTTTCCTATTTTTGGCGTAATGTGATTGATAAAGCGGGGTTTTCGCCGCGCATGGCGTATTTCTTTGGGCAATGCCGCTGAGTTCGGTATAATGTCGCCTAATCATTTCTAATTCTTTGAATTTATTAAAAAACGAGGGTGTTTTGAAAAACATCGTGATTTTGATTTCTGGTGGCGGCAGTAATATGAAGGCCATCGTGCGGCGCGCGCAGCAGCAGGCGTGGGAAGCGAATGGCTTGGCACGCATTGCCGCCGTGGTGAGTAATCGCGCGGATGCCGGTGGTTTGGCGTTTGCCGCCGAGCAGGGCATTCCGACGGTGGTTTTGAGTCACAAGGATTTTGCCTCGCGTGAGGCGTATGATGGGGCATTAATGGAAAAGATTGATGCTTATTCACCGGATGTGGTGGTGTTGGCGGGCTTTATGCGGATTTTGACACCGGCGTTTACGAATCATTATGCACGGCGGATGTTTAATATTCACCCATCGATTTTACCGAACTTCAAAGGCTTGCACACGCATGAGCAGGCACTCGTTGCAGGCGTGAAAGTGCACGGCGCGACGGTGCATGGTGTAACGGCTGAGTTGGATCACGGGCCGATCGTGATGCAGTCGAGTGTCGCGGTTTTACCCGACGATACGGCGGACACGCTGGCGGCGCGGGTGTTGAAAACCGAGCACATCATCTATCCGCAGGTCGTGCAGTGGTTTATCGAGGATGGACTGGTTTGGGATGACGCGGGGATTCGTCTGCATCCGAAACTGGGCGCACCGCCACAGTGGGTGGTGGGGTAAAAATAATGAATTGAGTGGGCAGGTTTGCCCACTGTCTGTTTACAGGGTGGTTCATAAAAAGGATCGCCGAATTGAGTTGAAAGCGCATCATGAGCGAAATCAAGAAAAAAACCTATACCAAAAAACCGAGTAAAAAAGAGCGCTTGGCCGCTGAGTTGGCACAAAAGCAAGCGAAGCAGCAGGAAGAAGCGCGTCTGAAATCGGGCGGCACATTCGTGCGCGCCGATGGCGTGGCGGTGAGTAGTACTGCGCTGGCCGCGCGTCAAAAGGCGCTGCAAGCGGCGTTGGCCGAGTCATCCGAGGTGCAATCGAAATCCGATGGCGCTGCGTCTCAGTCACGCTCCAGCAATCGTGCCCGCACCAGCAAAAGTGGCAAAACCGATGCCAGCGCCAGCATTCTGAAAATCGCGGCGGCGAGTGAATCGGGCAAACGCTTGGCACAATGTTTGTGGTGCGCGCAGGTGTTGTTACTCGATGTATTGCAATTTGAATCGGCGGCGGACAAGCAGGTCTCAAGCTTCTTGCGCGAGCATAAAGAGTTGGGCGCGCGCGATCGTCACATCGTCGCCGAGACGATTTATGCGATTTTGCGCCATCGCAGGGTGTTTTCGCATTTGGCGCAGTCAGGTACGGGGGCGCTTGGTCGCCGACTCGTATTGCTCGGCGCGCACAAAGTCGTGGATATGGAGAGCTTGCAAAGTGCGATTGCCGAGGAGGAATTCGAGTGGCTGCGCGAGGTGGTGAATGCGCCGGTGGATCAATTGCCTGTTGCGGTGCGCAGTAATCTGCCGGATGAATGGTTCGAGGCGCTGGTCGCGGCGTATGGCGAGCAGGAAACGCTGCAATTAACCGCTGCGCTGAATCAGTCCGCGCCGCTGGATATCCGCGTGAACACGATCAAGGCGAATAAGGCCGAAGTGGTGCAGGCGTTTGAGCACGCAGGCATCGACTCGATGTCGTGTGAAATGGCACCGCTGGGTTTGCGTTTGCTGAATAAACCGGCGCTACAAAAACTGGATGTGTTCACCTCGGGTGCGATTGAGGTACAGGATGAAGGCAGTCAGCTGTTGACCCATTTGCTCGGCGCGAAGCGCGGCGAAATGGTCGCTGATTTTTGCGCAGGCGCGGGCGGGAAAACGCTGGCGATCGGCGCGATGATGCGCAATACGGGTCGACTGTACGCGTTTGACGTAGCCGCACATCGTCTGGCCAAACTCAAACCGCGTCTGGCGCGCAGCGGTCTGTCGAATGTACAGGCGATTGCGATTGAAAGTGAAAATGATCTGAAAGTGAAACGACTGGCGGGTAAATTTGATCGTGTATTGGTCGATGCGCCGTGCAGTGGCTTGGGCACCTTGCGTCGCAATCCGGATTTGAAATGGCGACATGGCGTGGACAGTGTGGCACGACTGACTCAGTTGCAGGCGAGCATTTTGCGCAGCGCGTCGCGCTTGGTCAAGGAGGGCGGTACGCTGGTCTATGCGACGTGCAGTGTGTTGCCTGCTGAGAATCAAGATGTGGTCAATGCGTTTTTGGCCGCACATCCGGATTTCGAGTGTGTGCCGGCGCGTGAGGTTTTGGCCGCGCAAAAAATCGACGTAGCCGAGGACGCGGAGCGCGCAGGTTATTTACAATTACTCCCGCATTTGCATCGCACCGATGGTTTTTTCGCGGCGTGTCTGCGAAAAAAATCGGATAAATCAGAAGCGAAAAAGAAAAAGGATTGAGCATGCGTTGGAGTACGGCGGGTTATTGGCTGATGGGCTTGGTGCTGGCGGGCGCGGGTTTTGCCGCGGGCGCGAAATGGTACGCCCGTGATGGCAATAGCGCCGA
>CAYPYQ010000079.1:0-4297 GCA_964414735.1 uncultured Hydromonas sp. | reverse complement strand
TTGGATAAACCCAGATAATTGTTCGCACAAAAATTCAGCACCTCTCGCCCGTCAGCGACGCGAATCACCGCATCCTGCGGCGAGATCAGTACGCGCTCATGTTTATATAGCCCCGCCTCGCGAATCGCGGTTAGTTCGTTTTGCAAGTGTGATTGAAAAGCTTGGTACATCGTATTCCCCCTTATTTTTAGAATCATGAAAAAGAAACACCAGCTTGGTTATTTTAAAAATTATTTAAAAAATTTCGTCCTCCGACAAATAGCGCCATTGTCCGGTCGGTAGATTGCCCAGTTTGACTTGACCAATGCGGATGCGTTTCAAGCCCACGACTTTGAGACCGACGAGCTCGCACATGCGGCGGATTTGACGTTTTTTACCCTCGCGCAATACAAAGCGCAATTGATCCTCATTCTGCCAGCTCACTTTGGCGGGGCGCAACGCAACGCCATCCAGTTCCAAACCATGATTGAGTAGCTTCAAGCCATTTTCGATGAGCTCACCCTCAACGCGTACGAGGTATTCTTTGTCAATCTCGCTGTCCTCGCCGATGAGTTGCTTCGCCACGCGCCCATCCTGCGTGAGCACAAGCAAGCCGACGGAATCAATATCCAAACGTCCCGCAGGAGCAAGTCCTTTGAGGTGTTTGAACTCAAACTGCTGCTGAAACGGCGCTTGCGTCCACTGATTTTCAGCGGTAATCAGGCTGACCGCCGGTGCGTAGCCATCCTCGGCCTGCCCCGATACATAGCCCACCGGTTTGTTAATCAAAATCGTCACGCGCGCCGCCTGCGTCAGGCTCGCTTGGCGTGCGAGCTGTACACGATCAGTCGGCTGCACGCGCTGCCCCAGCTCGGCACGTTTGCCATTGACCGTCACCCAGCCTTTTTCGATATACGCATCGGCCTCACGACGCGAGCACAGCCCCTGATCGGCCAGATATTTGGAAATACGAATACCGCTAGCTGTACGCTCAGGCGCTGGCGCTCGGTTGAATTTGGATGCGGATGCTGTCATTTGCGCGGATGGCTGCGCCGACTGAGTTTGCTGATTTTTTTGAGCAGCACGTTCATCGCGCAGTGATTTAAGCTGCAGATTGGGATTTTTTGGCTTTTCTGCTGTAGAACCACCGCTGCTATCGCGGCGTTTGCCCTGAACCACACGACCATCCGCGAACTCGCGCACACCATCACGCATTTTGCCATGACGCAGCACGGTTTGCGCGGGTTTGCTTGATGCTCGCCCTGCTGGTTTACCTGTTGGTTTACCTAATGGCTTACCCGATGTTTTGCCAAGTGCGCGCTCTGCTCGTGCTGCGCGATCAGCCGGCTTGGTCGATGTATTACCCGCCGTTTTAGACATGCCCGATTGAGGCGCGCCTCGCGCCGAAGCCGGCTTGGAGCTGCGCTCTGTTTGCGCGGGTTTGTCTGATTTGAATGTACGTCCAGTTTTCTCGGTCTTGGCGGCGGTTGACGCTGCGGCCTTGACCTTGGTCGCGTGGTTGTTGCGATTGTGTCCGCGCACCGGAGTACGTTTGCTGGTGTTTTTCTTATCCGACGAATCCGCGCGCGGGGTCAGGCTGAGGGTCTTGCTCATAATAGGGTGAAATCTCGTTAAGGTCAGAATAGTTCGCAGTTTAACGCAGTTTTCATGCAAATACTTAGCTCCAACGCCTCATCCACAGTAAAAATCCCTTAAAAGTGGTATGAAAAAACCCTGCGCATCATGCGCAGGGCTCCTCCCGATTTATTTTCGGTTATGTATTGTACGATCAGCGGTTTGCTTTCAACTCGGCTTTAGACAAAAAGCCGTCATGATCCGTGTCGATTTTTTTGAAATTGGCCACGACATCTTGCAAATTAGCCGCTTGCGCTTCTTCCAATGACAATTTACCATCGCCATTTTTGTCTGCTTCTGCAAAAGTTGCCGCATACGCCACGGCACTTACCGCCAAACCGGCAAACAGCGTCCAGAACGCAGCCCGTTTAAATGTAACTTTCATTCGGTTCTCCTCAATGTGGTAGTAAAAAAACTACCGACGCTTCCTATAATGCCTGAATTAATGTTGAGGTTGACGGTTTTTCGTATTTTGTACCACCTAATTGTTGATTCTTTACAACATACTTTTAGGTCGTCAAAAGAAGCCTTCCTCCCTGATTTTTAATGCATTTTTAGGGGTTTACGGCTATCATTACGATTTATTTCGGAAGCATAAGGACAAAATCCTCATGGCAGGCGCAAGCTTACTCACATTATTGGACGACATCGCCGCTCTGCTGGATGACGTCAGCGTCATGACCAAAGTCGCGGCGAAAAAAACCGCTGGCGTCCTGGGTGATGACTTGGCGCTGAATGCACAGCAAGTGACCGGTATTAATGCCAATCGTGAGTTACCCGTCGTTTGGGCTGTGGCCAAAGGCTCTTTGCTCAACAAAGCCATCCTCGTCCCGCTCGCGCTCGGTTTGGCGGCGTGGCAACCGTGGCTGGTCACTATTTTGCTGATGATTGGCGGCGCGTATCTGTGCTTTGAAGGTTTTGAAAAAATCGCTCATAAATTCCTGCACAAACAGGAGGAAGACGAACAACACCACACCGAGCTGGTCAACGCCATCGAAAACGAAACCGTCGATATGGTGCAGTACGAAAAGGAAAAAATCAAAGGCGCGATCCGCACCGACTTCATCCTCTCAGCCGAGATCATCGTCATCGCACTGGGCATCGTGCAGGGCAAGCCTCTGATCGAACAGCTAGCAGTATTGATCGGCATCTCATTGCTCATGACCGTCGGCGTATACGGCTTGGTCGGCGGCATTGTCAAACTCGATGACATTGGATTATGGCTCATGCGCAAAAAGAACATCGTATCTCAAAAAATCGGCCTGTTCTTTCTCTGGATCATGCCGCGCCTGATGAAGGCTCTGGCATTTGCCGGAACACTCGCCATGTTTCTCGTCGGCGGTAGCATCATCGCGCATAATCTGCCGCACAACCTCGGCCTGCACCACCTGTACGAAGTTGTCGCACACAGCGTTCCATCGTGGTTACAAGGCATTTCCAGCATCAGCATGGACTTGATCGTCGGTCTGGTCGTCGGCGCACTTGTGCTGTTGTTGGTCACCATCGCAAGCAAATTTATGCCGAGCAAAACATCCGCACACTAATTACAGCACCCACAATTTTTAGCTTCATCATGCATACAACCAACGCCACACCCGCCCGCATCACCCTAAACGGCATGACCAAAATCTACGGCACCATGCGCGCCAATGACCACGTCAGCCTTACCGTCGCGCCGGGTGAAATCCACGCCGTATTGGGCGAGAACGGCGCGGGTAAATCCACGCTGATGAAAATGATCTACGGCGTGACTCAGCCGAATGCGGGTAAAATCATTTGGGATGGGCAAGAAGTCCAAATCAAATCCCCTGCGCAAGCACGCGCGCTCGGTATCGGTATGGTGTTCCAGCATTTTTCCTTGTTTGAAACCCTGACTGTGGTCGAAAATATCGCGCTGGCAATGGACGAAAAAATTAGTATGAGCACGCTGTCCGAGCGCATCAAACAAGTGTCCGAACACTACGGCTTGCCGATCGCCCCACAACGACTGGTGCATGATCTGTCGGTCGGCGAGCGTCAGCGCGTCGAAATCGTGCGCTGCCTGCTGCAAAATCCAAAGCTGCTTATCATGGATGAGCCAACCTCGGTACTCACGCCGCAAGCGGTCGAAAAACTCTTCGTCACCCTGCGTCAACTGGCCGCCGAAGGTTGCAGCATTCTCTACATCAGCCACAAACTCGACGAAATCCAAGCGCTGTGTGACAGCGCCACCGTGCTGCGTCATGGCGCGGTGTCCGGCGAATGCAAGCCCAAAGAAGAAACCGTTGAGACCATGGCGCAATTGATGATTGGCCGTGCGCTGCCGCAGTACGAACATGCGCAGCACGAAACCGGCGAAATCCGATTGAACATCAATCAGCTCTCCATGCCGACCGATGATCCGTTCGGCGTTGACCTCTCCGAAGTGAACCTGTCCGTGCGCGCCGGTGAGATTCTCGGCATTGCCGGTGTCTCGGGTAATGGTCAGGCCGAATTACTCGCCGCCTTGTCGGGTGAAAAACGCGCCGCACGTGCTGACATGGTGCAGATCATGGGACAAAACGCCGGCCACATGGACGCGGCGCAACGTCGCCATTTGGGTTTGGGCTTATGTTTCGTGCCCGAGGAGCGTCTCGGCAAAGGCGCGGTTCCCGCCATGAGCTTGAGTGAAAATGCTCTGCTCACCGCCTATCAGTCGCCGAAA
>CAYPYQ010000078.1:0-3846 GCA_964414735.1 uncultured Hydromonas sp. | reverse complement strand
AAACCAAGTGATGTAAACCGCTTGGCCGGTATTTTTCGTAATAATACCTGATTCTGAAAAAGGTTGACGGTCGATGAATCGAATGATTGAAATAGTCAGGGCAGTTTGGGCGGTAAAACGTAGAAGTTTTTCTTATTGGCTCAAAATCCAGCGGGTCAACTCTTGCAGATCGGCGTCGCTCATGGTGTGGTTCGCCGGCATTTTTTCCCAGAAATAATAGTAGGTGATGCCGTTGCGAATCGGGTTTTGAATACGGCCAGCCGCGTCACTGCGGCCTCGGTAGGAGTTGCTGATGTATTGGAAAGACGGACCTTTTTTATCTTTGCTTACGTCATGGCATTTGAAACAGTCATTGGCTTTGGCGATTTGATAGCCATCCGCGTGTGCCAACGGGCTCAGAGTGATTAAACCGAGGCTCACGGCCAGTGTGGTGAAAATTCGCTTCATAATAAATCCTTAAATATTCGGTAAAACATGATCCATCGGCATTTTAGCCGAGTTGGCGCGGTATGCACTGAGCTAAATCCCTGAAAAAACCACACGACATCGGTACAATGCGGCTTTATATCGGCTGATGCGGCTTGCATTTTCGCATGAGGCGTTTTTATAGCATAGGATCGTTCATAAAATATGTCGATTGCTCCATTTTTGGGATTTGATGAGTGTCGGCAAAATGATGTGCTGCGGTGTTTTGTATTGGACGGATAAATAATAGGATAAGGATTTTTATGGCGCTTGTTCACCCACAGTTTGATCCGGTAGCGTTCTCCATCGGTGGCGAAGGCGGCTGGCCGGTGCATTGGTACGGGCTGACATATTTGGCGGCTTTTTTGATGTTTTTGCTGGTGGGTAAATACCGCGCCAAGAAAATGCCGCTGCTCGGCTTTAAACCGATTGAGCTAGACGATATGCTGTTTTACGGAGTTTTGGGCGTGATTATTGGTGGGCGTTTGGGTTATGTGCTGTTTTATAAACCGGCTGAATTTTTCGCACATCCAGGTGATATTTTAAAAGTCTGGCAGGGTGGGATGTCGTTCCACGGTGGCTTTTTGGGCGTGCTGGTGGCGATGCTGTGGTACGCGCGTAAAACTGGCCGCGGCTTTTGGCAAGTCACCGATTTTATCGCACCGCTGATACCGCTCGGTTTGGCGGCAGGACGTTTGGGGAACTTTATCAACGGCGAATTGTGGGGGCGTGTGTCGAGTGCGAGTTATCCGTGGTTGATGTTGTTTCCGCAGGCCAATGAGGCCGATGTGTTGTACGTCACTGCGCATCCTGAAAGCGCATCGTTGTTGCAGCAGGTGGGTGAGTATTTGATGCTGCCGCGCCATCCATCGCAGATCTATCAGCTGCTTGGCGAAGGCTTGTTGCTGTTCGTCATCGTGTGGCTGTATGCGCGCAAAATTCGTCCGGTAATGGCGGTGTCAGCCGTATTTTTGATCGGTTATGGTGTACTGCGCTTTCTTGCTGAATTCGCGCGTGAGCCGGATGATTTTCTCGGTCTGTTTGCCGGTTTCTCTATGGGGCAGCTGTTGTCTTTGCCGATGATTATCATTGGTGCATGGCTGCTGTGGTGGGCGTATAAACGCCAAAATACGCCGTCAAAGGTGTGAGGCTAAGTCAATGACTTCATCGTCATTTCGTAGTACTGCCGTATTGAGCGCGCTCATCGGTGCGTTGGGGTTGTCGGGTTGCGATCAGGTGGGTCAAGTGGACAATCGCCCACGTCTGATCGCGCCAGAGGCAACTTTTGCACAAATGATTCAAAGTACGCATCGCTTGAACAGCGCCGATGCGCAGGGCTGGGTTGCGGATGTATTGAGTAGCTTGGACACCGTAGGCATGGTGCGAACCAACGAGTCGACCTGCGCCGTGATGGCGGTAATCGAACAGGAAAGCGGCTATAAAGCGGATCCCGCTGTGCCCGGTCTGAGCAATTTGCTGGCCAATAAAATTAATAAGATGGAAGAAAACCTCGCGGTGAAACTGGCGTTGGAGGTGCGTCTGAATCAACCGATGAGCAATGGTAAAACTTTTCGCGAGGGCATTGCGTTGGTCAAAACCGAACGCGATTTGGCGAACTGGTACTCAGAGTTTACCGCTTCGAAATATTTGGGTCCGATTCTCGAACAATTTGGCAAAGGCGTGGATGACGTAGTCGGTACGGTCGGCTCGATGCAGGTGTCGATTGATTATGCACGCCGTGTGGCGACGCAGCTTGGCCAATCGAGCCTGAATATGCGCGACACGCTGTATACACGCAAAGGCGGCGTGCTGTTTGGCACGGCACATTTGTTCTACTATCCGACGCATTACGAGCAGATGATTTATCGCTTTGCCGATTACAATGCAGGCCATTATGCCAGCCGTAATGCGGGTTTTCAGGCCATGGTTGCGCGACTGACGGGCAAGCCATTGATCGCAGACGGCGATCTGATTGCGCACAATGCGGTGCAACCGAATACTGCATCGCAGACACAAACCGCATTGCAACAATTGTTCGCCAAAAAAGCGCCGAATATCAGCGTACAAACCATCATTCAGGATTTGGCTCAGGAAAAAACCTTGGAGTTTGAGCAAAGCACAACCTATCTGACTGTAACGCAGCTGTATCGCCAAAAATTTGGAGGATTGATTGCTGAACAGATTCCGAAAATCAGCCTGAAAAGCGAAAAAATTACCCGCAATCTGACCACCGAATGGTACGCCAACTCGGTCAATCGCCGTTACCAGCAATGCTTGTCAACGGCGCAGCGCGCCACTTAAATTTACTCATAGAGATCACATCATGCTGACTGTATTATCTCCCGCCAAAAGTCTGGATTTTGAAACCGCAACACCTGCGAATGTGGCCAAGCTCGCGACGCAACCGCAATTCATCGCTCAAGCCAAACAGTTGAATAAATTATTGCGCAAGCTCGATGTGCCGCAATTGGCGCAGCTCATGTCGATTTCGGATAAATTGGCGACGTTGAATGTGGCACGTAATGCCGAATGGTCAGAGACTTTCACACTGGACAATGCCAAACCGGCGATCCTCGCGTTTGACGGTGATGTGTACGATGGCTTTGACGCAAAAAGTATGAGTGTGGCCGAGCTGAAACAGGCGCAGGCGCGGGTTCGAATTTTATCCGGCTTGTACGGGATTTTGCGGCCGCTGGATTTGCTACAAGCCTATCGCTTGGAAATGGGTACGACGCTGAGTAATCCGAAAGGCAAAGATTTGTATGCTTTTTGGGGTGAGCAATTGGTCGATCAGCTCAATGCTGAGCTGGCAGCGCATAAAAATAAAGTGCTGATTAATCTCGCGTCGGATGAGTATTTCAAAGTGCTGCCGCTCAAAGCATTGGACGCGCCTGTGGTCGCTCCGGTGTTTAAAGATCAAAAAAATGGTACGTATAAAATCATCAGCTTTTTTGCCAAACGTGCGCGCGGTACCATGGCACGCTACATCGTACAAAACCATGTGGACACAGCCGACGCGCTCAAACAGTTTAACGAAGATGGCTACTATTTCGTTGAAGAACAAACCGCGAAAAATGGCGTGCAACAGCTCATTTTCCACCGCGATGCATGAATTTTATTAAGCAGTTGTGGTGACCGCAGTAGGCACAGCATTTGGCCAAGACGTTAATTTAAATGCATGAGTTGCCGTTTCAATTTTAAAGTGACCCATTTGCGCAGGCGTAATGCGACTGCGTAGCACGGTTTGATGCAATGCGCCATCGCGCCAGAAATGCAACGATACATAGCTTTGACGCGGAAACTGCGCCAATAACTCATCCGGCTTTTTATCCAGTTTAAAACGATTCAACGCGATCAGCACATCCTGTGGTGCTAATCCTA
>CAYPYQ010000077.1:0-1245 GCA_964414735.1 uncultured Hydromonas sp. | reverse complement strand
CTGAATTCGCGCGTGAGCCGGATGATTTTCTCGGTCTGTTTGCTGGTTTCTCGATGGGGCAGCTGTTGTCTTTGCCGATGATTATCATTGGTGCATGGCGGCTGTGGTGGGCGTATAAACGCCAAAATACGCCGTCAAAGGTGTGAGGCTAGGTCAATGACTTCATCGTCATTTCGTGGTACTGCCGTATTGAGTGCGCTCATCGGTGCGCTGGGGTTGTCGGGCTGCGATCAGGTGGGTCAAGTAGATAATCGTCCGCGGCTGATTGCGCCGGATGCGGCGTTTGCCAAAATGATTCAGGGCACACATCGCTTGACGAATATGGATGCGCAGGCATGGGTCACGGACGTGTTGAGCAGTTTAGACACGGTCGGCATGGTGCGCACCAATGAGTCTGCGTGCGCGGTCATGGCGGTGATCGAGCAGGAAAGCGGCTATAAAGAAGATCCCGCTGTGCCCAGTCTGAGCAATTTGCTCGCCAATAAAATCAATAAGATGGAAGAAAACCTCGCGGTCAAATTGGCACTGGAAGTGCGTTTGAACCAGCCGATGAACAATGGCAAAACGTTCCGCGAGGGCATCAGTTTGGTGAAAACCGAACGCGATCTGGCGAACTGGTACTCAGAGTTCACTGCATCCAAATTTACCGGGCCGATTTTGAGTCAATTTGGCAAAGGCGTGGATGATGTGGTTGCGACGGTTGGTTCGATGCAGGTTTCCATTAACTATGCGCGGCAGGTCGCCGCGCAGCTCGGTCAATCGAGCGTGAATATGCGCGAGACGCTGTACACGCGTAAAGGCGGTGTGCTATTTGGTACGGCGCATTTGTTTTATTATCCGACGCATTACGAGCAGATGATTTATCGTTTTGCCGACTACAATGCCGGTCACTACGCCAGCCGCAATGCGGGTTTTCAGGCGATGGTTGCGCGACTGACGGGCAAGCCATTGATCGCAGACGGCGATCTAATTGCGCACAATGCGGTGCAACTGAATACTGCATCTCAGACACAAACCGCATTGCAACAATTGTTCGCCAAAAAAGCGCCGAATATCAGCGTACAAACCATCATTCAGGATTTGGCTTTGGAAAAAAGTTTGGACTTTGAGCAAAGCACCACCTATCGAACGGTGGCGCAGTTGTACCAGCAAAAATACGGCGCGCCGATTGCCCAGCAAATACCTAAAATCAGCCTGAAAAGCGAAAAAATCACCCGTAATTTAACCACCGAGTGGTACGCGAAC
>CAYPYQ010000076.1:0-1372 GCA_964414735.1 uncultured Hydromonas sp. | reverse complement strand
CGACTCGCGCGGCAGACGAATGCTGGAAGTCGGCTTAATCGCCACATGCACCTCAATCGGCTGCCCCGACGAAATACCGCCCAAAATGCCACCGGCGTGATTAGACTGAAAACCCGATGGTGGCATCGCATCGCCGTGGTACGAGCCTTTTTGGCGTACCACATCAAAACCATCGCCAATCTCCACACCCTTGACCGCATTCACACCCATCATCGCATAGGCAATGTCGGCATCCAGTTTATCAAACAGCGGCGCGCCCAAGCCGACTGGTACGTGATGCGCCTGCACCAGCAGTTTCGCCCCGACCGAGTCACCTGCACGGCGCAGATTATCCATATAGCTTTCCAGCTCAGGCACAATCGCATCATCCGCCGCATAGAAAGGATTAAGCCCTGTGCGCGACCAATCGTTGACCGGAATATCAATCTCACCCAGCGCCGTCATGCAGCCGCGAATCTCTGTACCAAACTGCGTATTCAACCATTTTTTTGCCACCGCGCCTGCCGCCACCATCGGCGCGGTCAAACGCGCGGATGAACGGCCACCACCGCGATAATCGCGAATGCCGTATTTATGCCAGTAGGTGTAATCCGCATGCCCTGGACGAAACTGCACGGCAATGTTGCCATAGTCCGAGCTGCGTTGATCTTGATTGCGAATCAGTAATGCGATCGGCGTGCCGGTGGTTTTGCCTTCAAACACCCCCGACAAAATCTCCACCTGATCTGGCTCCTGACGCTGCGTCACATGGCGCGACGTACCCGGACGGCGGCGATCCAGCTCCGGCTGAATGTCCTCAACCGACAACGCCATGCCCGGCGGGCAGCCATCAATCACGCAGCCAATGGCGGGGCCGTGCGACTCACCAAAATTGGTGACGGTAAAAAGATGTCCGAACGTGCTTCCTGCCATTGATTAACCTCTGATTCGATCTGTAAATTTAAGTCATTCTTTTCATTGAATTTTTTAGCAAAATTGGCTGACAAAAAACCACCCGACGGTTGTCTTAAAGCGTCGGCAGCCGTACCAATCCTACTCAATCCTTTGTATTGTAGCGGTTTTACGCGGTTTACGCCAGAGAAGCGAGCACTCGGCGGATTCTAACCTGCTTGGGCAACGCCAGGCTTACACCTTGCGATTTTCCAATTCATCCCAGCGCTCCAGCGCATTCATCAGCGCCTCTTCAATTTCACCCAAACGTGTGCTCAGTTGCATGCCACGATCAGGGTCATTGACAAAAATAGAACCGTCGGCCAATTGCGCCTCAATCGTTTTTTGCTCGCTTTCCAAAGCCTCAATCTGCGCAGGCAATGACTCCAATTCACGCTGCTCTTTGTAGCTGAGTTTGACTTTATTGCTGCTCGATTTTTTC
>CAYPYQ010000075.1:0-1146 GCA_964414735.1 uncultured Hydromonas sp. | reverse complement strand
CATGAAACGCCAGCGTATATTCGGAAATTATTACAAGAGTTATCAGAGCAGCCGGAACAAAAATTCAAAGACGCCGATTTACGTGTGCGTGGTATAGAGCCGGCGACGTTGCGCCGTTGGTTCCTCAAGCATCATGGCATCACTTTTCAGGCGTATCAGCGGATGTTTCGCATCAACTCCGCGTTTAAAAAATTACAGCAGGGCGAAAAGGTGCTGGATGTGGCGTATGACAGCGGATTTGAGAGTTTGAGTGGCTTTACCGACCGCTTTAAAAACATTTTTGGCGTATCACCGAAAAACGCCAAGCAGCAAACCGTAGTTAACATCAAGCGCATCGAAACGCCATTGGGTACGATGTACGCCTGTGCGAGTGAGCAGGGGATTTGCTTGCTCGAATTCACCGACCGAAAGATGCTCGAAACCGAGCTCAAAGACATTGCTCAACGGCTCAATGCACATATATTGCAGGGCGATAATCCATATTTTATACAGTTGGAGCGAGAGTTGGCCGAGTATTTCAATGGCACTCGAACGACGTTTTCCGTGGTATTGGATTTAGTGGGTACGGATTTTCAAAAGCAAGTCTGGGCGGTGCTAATGCAGATCCCCTATGGTCATACGCGCAGCTATATGCAGCAGGCGCAAGCGCTGGGCGATGTGAAAAAAGTGCGTGCGGTCGCCAATGCCAACGGCATGAACAAAATCTCCATCATCGTGCCGTGTCATCGGGTGATTGGCAGCGATGGCTCGTTAACTGGCTATGGTGGCGGGATTTGGCGCAAACAAAAGTTATTGGAATTAGAAGATGCGATTTTGCTCTAAATGCAACCACTTAAAAAGCCACAGTCATGTGGCTTCTTTTTAATGATGAATTAACCCCGTTTGCCATCCAGTCGAGAGCGTAGCAGCATCGGGGTGTAATACACCAAAAAACAGCCAAAAGCGATTAACCAAAACAATACCGATGCATCAATCAGCGGCAAATACGCCTGTGGCCAGTACGTCGCCAGCGTGCGCAATACCGCAGCAATGATGATGGCCGCGTACGCGAGCTTCATCCAACGGGGTGCGACGAGCATCCGCGCCGTGTGTCCGAGTGATACGCGCGACATCATGGCGATAATCAATCCGGCGATGGCGCCAATG
>CAYPYQ010000074.1:0-2719 GCA_964414735.1 uncultured Hydromonas sp. | reverse complement strand
AATTTTTGCAAAACCGTTGGCGCAGGCGGCTCCACCGCGTAGTCATGGCGATTGCCCGTGCGTTTGAATTCGCCAACACGCTCACCGACAAACGGGCGTGCGATCACCCGACCAATGTTGTAGTCGTTGAGCTCTTCGCGTGCGATGTGGCACAGCTCGTACAAACGCTCCAAACCGAAATGCCCCTCGTGCGCGGCGATCTGAAACACCGAATCCGCCGAGGTATAAAAAATCGGCTTGCCCGTGCGGATGTGTTCCTCGCCCAATTCGTCCAGAATCACTGTGCCGGAAGAGTGGCAATTACCCAAATAGCCGGACAACTGCGCACGTGCGACGATACGATCGAGCAGCTCTTGCGGGAAGGAGTTGGTTTTGTCACTGAAGTAACCCCAATCGAACAGCACCGGCACGCCCGCCATTTCCCAGTGGCCGGACGGCGTATCTTTGCCAGACGATAATTCAGCGGCATGGCCGAATGCGCCGATGATCTCAGCAGTCGAGTCCAAACCTGAAGGGAACTGCCCCGTCGCGTCGGCATTGGCTTGCGCCAGACCGAGCGCGGTCAAGTTCGGAATGTGCAACGCGCCGCTGCGCACGACGTCGCCATACTGAGCGCGGTATTGTTCTGCGCGTTGGTCGCACTCACCCCGTGCGCATGCCTGCGCAATATGGCCGAGTGTATTCGCGCCCGCATCACCGAATTGATCCGCGTCCGGCGTTGCGCCAATGCCGAATGAATCCAGCATGAGAATGATGGCTCGTTTCATCGCGTCTCCTAGTTGCTCTTTTGATAGGAATCCATTCTACCGAATGATCTGATAAATTTCCGGCGTCGGTGTGTACGGCTGATCGTCAATCGTACACGCACGCAAAAACGCCTGTGCGGCCTGCTGCCACGCGGCTTCATTTTTGGCATGAATCACGGTCAGTGGTGTTTGCGTATCGACGTTTGCACCCAACGGTAGTACCTGATCAAAACCCACACGCAGGTCAATCACATCGGTCGCTACGCGACGACCGCCGCCCAAGCCGATCACGGCAATGCCCACACTGCGCGTGTCCATCGCGCGCAAAATACCGGTGTGCGGCGCGAACAGCGGTTTGATGACCGGCGCGGCTTCAAAGTAGTTGGCGTAATTCTCGACGAAATCTGCCGGACCGCCTTGTTCCACCACCATGCGTGCGAAGTATTCGGCGGCTTTACCGCAGTGCAGCGCGTGTTCGAGTTGCGCCTTGGCATCTGCGTTGTCTTTGGCCAAGCCGCCGTTGATCAGCAGTTGTTCGCACAGCGCCATGTTGACGGCGTGCAGGCGTGGATTGATTTGCTCGCCGCGCAGATAACGCACGGCTTCGGCGACTTCGAGTGAATTCCCCGCGCAGGAGGCGAGTACTTGGTTCATATCGGTGAGTAGGGCGGTGGTTTGGCAGCCTGCATGGTTGGCCACATCAACGATGGATTGCGCCAGCGCAACGGAGTCTTCGTAAGTCGGCATAAACGCGCCGTTACCGACCTTCACATCCATGACCAAGCTGTCCAAGCCTTCGGCGAGTTTTTTCGAGAGGATGGAGGCGGTGATCAGGTCAATGGATTCAACGGTCGCGGTGATGTCGCGCGTGGCGTAAATACGTTTGTCGCATGGCGCAAGGTCGCCCGTTTGCCCGATGATGGCCGCACCGGCGGTTTTAACGATATGACGCAGTTTATCCGGCTCGGGGAAGGTGTCAAAGCCCGGGATTGCCGAGAGTTTGTCCAACGTGCCGCCGGTGTGGCCCAAGCCACGCCCTGAAATCATCGGCACATACGCACCGCAGGCGGCGACCATCGGCGCAAGCATCAGCGACACCACGTCACCTACGCCGCCGGTGGAGTGCTTGTCCATCACGGGGCCGTTCAGTTGCAAATCTTTCCATTCGAGCACACGACCAGAATCGCGCATGGCGAGGGTGAGGGCGGTGCGCTCTTCGATATTGAGTTTGTTGAAAAAAATCGCCATGCACATCGCTGCAATTTGCCCTTCGCTCACGCTGTTGTCGGTCACGCCACTGACGTAGGCGCGAATATCCTCAGCATTGAGTGTGCCGCCATCGCGTTTTTTCTTGATGATTTCTTGTGTGAGCATGGTGTTCTCCTTGTTCTGTCTATGTTCAATAACTACTGTGGTTGGCTGCGGCATCAGCGTCGTTCAAGGTGCCCAATAAATTATTGAGCAGCCCCGATGCGCCAAAGCGGAAGGTCGCCGGTTTGACCCAATCCGCGCCCATGATTTCACGTGCCAAATCAAGGTAAACCATCGCGTCCTGCACGGTACGCACGCCACCGGCGGCTTTAAAGCCCAGCTCACGACGTCCGCTGGCGCGGATGGTTTCAATCATATAACGCGCGGCTTCCGGCGTCGCATTGACCTTAACTTTGCCGGTGGAGGTTTTGAGAAAATCACCACCCGCCTCAATCACCAATTCACTGACCGACCGAATCGCGCGCTCGCTCACCAACTCACCCGACTCGATAATGACCTTGAGCGCGACATCGCGCGCATGGCAAATCTCGGCACACGCCGCGACCAACTCACGACCGACCATCATGTCACCGTCCAAATACGCGCGATACGGGAATACCACATCCACCTCGTGCGCACCGTCTGCTACGGCAGATTCGGTTTCGCGCATGGCCACATCCACGTCCGTACCGCCCTGAGGGAAATTGGTCACGGTCGCAATA
>CAYPYQ010000073.1:0-6405 GCA_964414735.1 uncultured Hydromonas sp. | reverse complement strand
TTGAAAAAGTAGTGCGTTGAGGTGCGGCGCTCAGGCGTTGCGCCCGATACGGCGGAATACGGATTGAGCAAATCGGTTGGCGAGTAGGTCGTACCGCAGACTTCGCAGGAGTCGCCGTATTGGTCTTTGGCGTGGCATTTCGGGCATTCGCCTTTGATGAAACGATCCGGCAGGAACATGTTTTTCACCGGGTCGTAGTATTGCTCGATGTCGCGCGCTTCGATCAGCCCCTGTTCTTGCAGGCTCAGGTACATCGTCCGACAGAGGGATTCATTTTCCTCGGAATCGGTTGAATAATAGTTATCAAACGAAATGCCAAACGCATCGAAGTCCCGTTTATGCTCGGTCCAAACGCGATCGATCAATTGCTTCGGTGTTAACCCTTCCTTCTCCGCACGCAGCATCACTGGCGTGCCGTGCGTGTCGTCCGCGCCGACGTAGTAGACTTCGTGGCCTTGCAGACGCATGAAGCGCACCCAGATGTCGGTCTGGATGTACTCGACAAGGTGGCCGATGTGAATCTGGCCGTTGGCATAAGGCAGGGCGGAGGTGACGAGAATTTGGCGTGATGCTGTCATAAGGTTTCGTTTTTTGAATGATGAAATAGCAGCGGACAAAATCGGCATCCACGTCCATGTGCAATACCGAGTACAATTTTGCCTGCTTTTAAAAGAACATAATTTTACCATAGGGTCGGATATGAGCCACGATGATTTACTGAATCGACTGAACGAAGTGCCTGCATTGGCGGGTGAAAGCACCACATTGGGCGAGCTACGCGCCATCAAAAAACTCACGGTGGATCGCAATTTAACCCAATTAGACATCGTTTTACCATTTGCCTGCGCGAGCCAGCACGCGGATCTGCGCGATCGACTGCAAAAAGCCGCCGGCATTCCGCTGAGCATCCAACTGGATACCAAAATCGACGCGCATCTGGCGCAAGCGGGTACGAACGTACTGGCAAATGTGAAAAACGTGATCGCAGTCGCCTCCGGTAAAGGCGGCGTGGGCAAAAGTACCACCGCCGTGAATATCGCGCTCGCATTAGCTGCCGAAGGCGCGCGTGTCGGGCTGCTGGATGCCGACATTTATGGCCCGTCCGTACCGACGCTGTTGGGCGTGGAGGGCAAGCCGGAGCTGAATGAGCAGGAGCTGATGATTCCTCATGAGCGCTACGGCATTCAGGCCAACTCGATTGGCTTTTTGATCGACAACGACGCGCCGATGGCGTGGCGCGGGCCGATGGTGTCGCAGGCCTTGCAACAATTGTTCAATCAAACCGCATGGGACAATTTGGACTACCTCATCGTCGATATGCCGCCGGGGACGGGCGATATTCAGCTGACTATGTCGCAAAAAATTCCGGTCAGCGGTGCGGTCATCGTCACCACGCCGCAGGATTTGGCGCTGATGGATGCGCGCAAAGGTTTGGTCATGTTTGAGAAAACCAATATTCCGGTGCTCGGCATTGTTGAGAATATGGCGCTGCACGTCTGCTCGAACTGCGGTCACGAAGAAGCGATTTTCGGCGCGGGCGGTGCGCAAGCGATGAGCGCGGACTTCCATGTGCCGCTGTTGGGTCAACTGCCTTTGGCGATGGCGATTCGTGAGAGTGCGGATGCGGGTAAGCCAACGGTTGCGGCGGATCCGCATGGCGCTCATGCGCAGCACTACGCTTCGATTGCCCGACAAATTGGCTTGGCGCTGGCGCGTCGCCCGAAAGATTTGACCCACAAAATCCGAGTGTCTACCTCCCCGAATTGACCGGCCGATGCTCAGATGCGCGATAGTTTTGGCCTGTCGGTCGAATGATGGTAAAATTGAACCATAATTCATCCATCTTCACGATTTTCTGAATATGCATTTTCGCCAACGCACCCGCCAACGCATTGCCACAGGACTGATGATCCTGTTTTTGGCGTTGGCTCTGGTGCCGATTTATCAAATACTGGCGAAGCTCGCACCGGGCGGGCGCTTTGTGCAGCTGTGCTCATCTATGGGTATTCAAACCGTTTGGGTGGCCGACGATGCGGCAGATGTCCGTTTGCCAAGTTTGACCGCGACTTCAAACGCCACAAGTGATACTGGCGCGCAGTCGGCGACGGCGGCGCTCTCGGGTTTATCCTCAAAAGGCATGAACCTGTCCAGTCCGTTCGGCAGCTGCGAATTCTGCTGGGCGAGTGCGCTGGCCACCGTGCTGCCCCTTGCGTTCATCCTGTTTGTCGGATTACCGACAGCTCGCTTCTCTGCGCCTGTGTATCAAACGCAGGTCTTTCAATCCTTCCTTCGGCAGTGGCACGCGCGGCCACGCGCTCCTCCTGTTTTCTCCTTGATCTGATGTGAATAGAACACGCTGAACATGCGCTGTGTGGTATTGACCGCACGATTTGCGTGGATGCGTGATGCCGTATTGAAAAAGGAGTTTGCATGAAATTAACTACCAAAGGGCGTTATGCCGTCATGGCGTTGCTCGAATTGGCCGCGTATGAGGGAACCGCGCCGCTTACCTTATCAGTGATTGCCGAGCGGCAACAATTGTCTTTATCTTACTTGGAATTGCTGTTTGGCAAATTGCGTCGTTGCGGACTGGTCAGCAGTGTGCGTGGTCCGGGCGGCGGTTATGTGCTGGCGCAGCAGCCGGAGCGTATTTCGATCGCACAGATTATCGAGGTGGTGGATCAGGTGTCTGCGGATGCGCAGGATGATGAGTGGTCGAGTGAATCGGGGTTTAATGGTTTTCTGGATCAATTCTTGTGGAACCGTTTGAATGAGCAAATGCTGCAGTATCTGCGTGGCGTGAGCTTGGCCGATCTATTGGCGCAGCATGCGGAGATGCTGAAAGTCAGTGCGGCGCGTCGTGCGCAAAGTTTACTGAGTCGCCCATCACCGTTGGTGAGTGTGATGCGGTTGGCATCGTAATACCAGTGTTTTTTACTGGGTTTTTTTGTTGAAAACAGGGGCGCCATGCGCCACTGTTTTTTATATTGAATCTGCCCGACGTGCCAAAAATTAAAATTCTCGGTGATTTTTTGCGTGTCGGTTGTTTTTATAACTGTATGAATATAAATAAATTAATTCCAATTATTTGAATATTTTCTTATATGCAATTAATAAATAATTATATTTCTTTTAAAAATAACACGGAATTTTAATCTCCCATCATGATAATATACGGCTGATAAATCCAGATTGTTTTAGTCGGAATTCTGGGGGTGTTCTTAAGGAGGGCACATGCAGTTGCGTTTTCTTGGTTCGGATCGACGGCTGGGCTGGCATTTGCTGTGGATTGTGTTGTTTAAGGCCGCAGTGTTGTACCTGTTGTGGTCGTTGTTCATCCAGCCATATCGCGTGAAGGTCAGTCAAGAGCATTTGGATTGCCTGTACAGTAGTTCGGCGAATTGCTCACGTCCGATGCCCATTCCATTGAATCAAACCATTTCTCAGGATAGTAAAGGAGTAGACCATGATTGATGCCGGTGCGGTCGATGCCGCGCGGTTACAGTTCGCTGTGACCGCGCTGTATCACTTTATTTTTGTGCCCTTGACGCTGGGGTTGTCATTTATTTTGGTGGCGATGGAGCTGACGTATGTGCTCTCGGGTAAGCCGATTTACAAGGAAATGACGAAGTTTTGGGGCAAGTTGTTTGGGATTAATTTTGCGCTGGGTGTGACCACGGGGATTACGATGGAGTTTCAGTTCGGTACGAACTGGGCGTATTACTCACATTATGTGGGTGATATTTTTGGTGCTCCGCTGGCGATCGAGGGTTTGATGGCGTTTTTTCTCGAATCGACCATGATCGGCTTGTTTTTCTTTGGCTGGAATCGGATGTCTAAAGGCGGACATTTGTTGGTGACGACTTTGCTGGCAGTGGCGAGTAATTTGTCGGCGCTGTTGATTTTGATTGCGAATGGTTGGATGCAAAATCCAGTTGGCTCGAAGTTCAATCCGGTCACGATGCGTATGGAATTGCAGAGTTTCTCTGAAATTTTGCTCAATCCGGTGGCGCAGGATAAATTTGTGCATACGGTGTCTGCGGGCTATGTATGCGGTTCGGTATTTGTCTTGGGGATTTCGGCGTGGTATTTGCTGAAAAACAAGCATGTGGAATTTGCCAAGCGTTCGATTCGGATTGCTTCGGCGTTCGGTTTGGCTTCGGCTTTGAGTGTGGTGGTGCTGGGTGATGAGTCGGGCTATGCCGTGGGTGAGTTTCAGCATGCGAAACTGGCGGCGATTGAGGCGATGTGGGAAACGGAGCCTGCGCCGGCGAGCTTTAACTTGATTGCGATTCCAAATGAGGCGGAGCAGAAAAATGACTTTGCCATCAGAATTCCATACATGATGGGGCTGATCGCGACGCGCTCGACCGATACGGTGTTGCCGGGGATCAGGGAGATCCGCGAGAGGAATGCCGAGCGCATTGAAAACGGCGTGAAGGGTGTATTGGCGTTGGAACAGCTCAAGAAAAATCCGCACGATGAGCAGGCGCGCAGCATCATGCTCGCGCATCAGGAGGATTTGGGTTATGGCTTGCTGCTGAAAAAATATGCGCCGGACTTGCGTCAGGCCACCCCGGAAATGATTCAGCAGGCGGCGCATGATACCGTGCCGAAAGTCGCGCCGCTGTTTTGGACATTTCGTGTGATGGTGTTGCTCGGTTTTACGTTCATTGCGATGTTTATGTATGCGTTCTGGGCGTCGGGTAGTCGGGTGATTCAGAATAAGAAGGGATTTTTGCGCTTTTTGGTGTGGATGATTCCGACGCCGTGGATTGCGATCAGTTTTGGTTGGATTGTGGCTGAATATGGTCGTCAGCCGTGGACGGTGAATGGGATTTTGCCGACGCATTTGTCCGCTTCCAGCATTTCCGCCGGCGAGGTATGGGCATCTTTGGCGGGCTTTGTGGTGTTTTACACGGGGTTGCTGATTGTTGAGTTTTATCTGATGTTCAAGTACGCCCGTTTGGGGCCGACCGTGTTGACTGAGCCAGTGAAATAAGGAGCCGATGATGTTTGACTACATGACCTTAAAATTGATTTGGTGGCTGCTGATCGGTGTGCTATTGATTGGCTTTGCCATCATGGATGGACACGATATGGGGGTGGGGACGCTGCTGCCATTTGTGGGGAAAAACGATGTGGAGCGCCGCGTGGTGATTAATACCGTGGCGCCGCATTGGGACGGGAATCAGGTGTGGTTCATCACGGCGGGCGGGGCGATTTTTGCCGCATGGCCGTTTGTGTATGCGATTGCGTTTTCCGGTTTGTACTGGGCGATGTTGCTGCTGCTCGCGGCGCTGTTTTTCCGTCCGGTGGGATTTGAATATCGTTCAAAAATTGCCAGTGATCGCTGGCGCAATAACTGGGATTGGGCGTTGTTTATCGGTAGCGCGGTTCCGGCGTTGTTGTTTGGCGTGGCGTTTGGTAATTTGTTTCTCGGGATTCCGTTTCAGATTGACGATACCATGCGCGCGTTTTTCAGCGGATCATTCTTTGATTTGTTGCATCCGTTCGCCTTGCTGGTCGGCGTGGTGAGCTTGAGTTTGCTGATGTTGCAGGGCGGCAGTTATCTGGTGCATCGTACCGATGGGGTGATTCAGGAGCGCGTCAAACGTATCAATCGCTACAGTGCGGCGGTGTTGCTGATCGGCTTTACGCTCGCGGGTGTGTGGCTCTCGCAAATGAGGGGGCTGCGCATCGTCGAGATGGCGGATCCGAATGCGGCGATGAATCCGCTGATGAAGCAGGTGGCGGTCGTTCCCGGTGGTTGGCTGAGCAATTATGCGGTGAATCCGGCGCTGTGGGTGTTCCCTGCGCTGGTGTATGGCGGTGTGCTGGCAACACTGTGGTTGCAGCGTGCGAAACACACCTTGAGTGGGTTTGTCACCATGTCGCTGGCGGTGCTGGGGACGATTATGACGGCGGGCGTGGCGTTGTTTCCGTTCGTGATGCCTTCTTCCGAGAATCCGAATATGAGTTTGACTTTGTGGGATGCGGCATCCAGTCGATACACCTTGGGTGTGATGCTGGTGGTGGTCTTAATCTTTATCCCGATTATTCTGACGTATACGTCGATCGCCTACCGCATCATGCGCGGTAAGGTGACGACGGAGTATGTTAAAGCGAATGATAAAGCGTTGTATTGATACGGATAGCGAGGAGTCAATATGTGGTATTTCACTTGGATTTTAGGCGTGGCTTTAGCGGTGTTTTTCGCCGCGATGTGCGGGTTGTGGTTTGAAAACCAGCAGGATGATTCGGGTCGTTAAGTCGATGATCTTAATGCTGATGAGGTGCAGTGGATTGTCGCGGCGTGTCATAGTGGGTTTTAAGTTGCTCTTCATGCCTATATAATGAGCAAAAATGATCTTATGGATGAATGGGTATGAAAAAAATCACAGT
>CAYPYQ010000072.1:0-2089 GCA_964414735.1 uncultured Hydromonas sp. | reverse complement strand
GACGTTGATGAAGACGACTTCCTGCAACCCGGTCGCGAGCAAGTCGCCGCTGGTTACGCCATTTACGGTTCGCAAACCCTGCTGGTACTAACCACCGGCAAAGGCACGCATTGCTTCACGCTCGATCCAGAGCTCGGCTCAGGATTCTGACCCATGAAAACATGCAAATTCCGCGCTCCGCCGCCGAATACGCAATCAACGCATCGAACCAACGCTACTGGTCCGCGCCGGTCAAACGCTATTTTGACGAACTACAGGCCGGCAATACCGGGCCGCTGGGCAAACACTACAATATGCGCTGGGTCGCCGCGATGGCCGCTGACATCCATCGTATTTTGACCCGTGGCGGTATTTTCATGTATCCGGGTGACCAGCGTCCGGGCAAACAAAACGGCCACATCCGCCTACTGTATGAAGCCAGCCCAATGGCCATGATTGTGGAACAAGCCGGCGGTTTGGCGACCAATGGTGTGCAAAATATCCTCGATATGCAACCCGAATCCCTGCACCAACGCGTGCCGGTGTTCCTCGGTTCTGCAGAGGAAGTGGAACGCATTACCCACTACCACAAAAATGCATAAACCCAATTCAGCCCGATTTAATTTATGCTTTAAAATCAAAGACAAAGATGAGCCATGCAGGCTCATCTTTTTTGCTCAAAAGTACCGTATTCCCACGCAAGCGCCAGAAAAAACCCGCCGAATTATGGTACAGTTACGGCTAAAATTAATTTTTAAAAACACCGTTTTCTAAAAGGAGCCATCCATGGCCAAAACCGACAGCAAAGCCCCCGTAACCCAAGCCGCCAACAGTTCCGAAAAAGCCAAAGCCCTCGCCGCCGCACTGGCGCAAATTGAGAAACAGTTTGGCAAAGGCTCCATCATGCGTTTGGGCGACGACGCTGCGCCGCCGGATGTGCAAGTGGTTTCCACCGGCTCGCTCGGTTTGGACGTCGCACTTGGCGTGGGCGGTCTGCCACGCGGTCGTGTGATCGAAATCTACGGCCCGGAATCCTCGGGTAAAACCTCATTGACGCTGCACGTCGTATCCGAGATGCAAAAACTCGGCGGCACCTGCGCCTTCGTCGATGCCGAACATGCTCTCGACACCCAATACGCACAAAAGCTCGGCGTGAATCTGAACGAATTACTGATCTCCCAGCCCGACACTGGCGAACAAGCGCTTGAAATGGTCGACGCACTGGTGCGCTCCGGCGCGGTGGATCTCATCATCGTTGACTCGGTTGCTGCATTGGTTCCACGCGCCGAAATCGAAGGCGACATGGGCGACTCATTGCCGGGCTTGCAAGCGCGCTTGATGAGCCAAGCCCTGCGTAAACTGACCGCCTCGATTGGCCGCAGCAACTGTACCGTGATTTTCATCAACCAAATTCGTATGAAAATCGGCGTGATGTTCGGCTCGCCGGAAACCACCACCGGCGGTAATGCACTCAAATTTTACGCCTCTGTTCGCTTGGATATCCGTCGCATCGGCGGCCTGAAAAAAGGCGACGAAGTCGTCGGTAACGAAACCCGCGTCAAAGTCGTGAAAAACAAAGTCGCGCCGCCGTTCAAAGAAGCCGTATTCGACATCCTCTACGGCGAAGGCATCTCCCGTGAAGGCGAAATCATCGACATGGGCGTGGCGCAAGGCATCGTTGAAAAAGCCGGCGCATGGTACAGCTACAACGGTGAAAAAATTGGCCAAGGCAAGGACAACACGCGCGAATACCTGCGCCAAAACCCCGAACTGGCCGCGGAAATCGAAAACCTCGTGCGCGACAAACTGGGCGTAAAAACCCGTGCGGTGGCCAAAGCGGCAACCGCAACAGAAAACGCTGCAGAGGAATAAAGCTCCGAAAACCGTCATTCCCGCGCAAGCGGGAATCCAGATTTCATGGCTCCTGTTTCTTTTGAGTGTGGATTCCCGCTTGCGCGGGAATGACCCATTACTTTTGACCGGCCTTACTTGTTCGGCGTAAAGCATTGACCTAATTACGCTTCTGCCCTTTTCCAAACGGAAACACTATGTTCAGCTACCGCCACGCCTTTCACGCAGGAAACCATGCCGATGTACTCAAGCACATGGT
>CAYPYQ010000071.1:0-1920 GCA_964414735.1 uncultured Hydromonas sp. | reverse complement strand
ATCCTGCCAATGAAAATCGAGGAAATCCACCACCATACCAATACGCAAGCGATCCAGCATATTGCCCAATGCGCCACCGGCAATCATGGCAAAACCCACGTTTTGCACGATCTTCTGACGGCTGTGGTAAATTTGAAACATGAAAAACGCCGCAGCTGCCACCGCCAGCACGGTAAAAAACCAACGCTGCCAACCATCATGGTTGGCCAAAAAGCTAAATGCCGCACCCGGGTTATAAGTCAACCCCAAATTAAAAAATCCGGTGATCGGCTCGAATTCGTGCAAGGCATAACGCGCCTCCACCGCAAATTTACTGAATTGATCAACGGCAATCACAGCCAACATCACTGCCCAATATGGCCACACAGAAGTTTTGGTTTTAGAAAAAGAATTCACAAGCCACCCATTATCAATAATGAAAAGAGCGCATCGCTCCAATGCAAACGGTTTTAATCATAGCATAAGGGCAGGTATCCACCCGCCCTTACGTCAAACCCAGTATATTTTACGCAAATTGCCGCGTTTCACCCGCACCAAACAGATTCGATACACAGCGTGCACACAGCGTCGGATGCTCGGCATTGCTACCGACATCCACGGTGACATGCCAGCAGCGTTCGCATTTTTGCCCCGCTGCGACTTCAACCGCAACGTTTGACTCACCCTGCGCCACTTCTGCTGCCGAGGTAATCAGAACGAATTTCAAATCATGCCCCAAACGCGCAAGCAGCGCCGTATCCGCTTCCGGCGCACTGATGCGCACCTTAGCCTGCAACGCCGATCCGATCAATTCTGCGCCACGCGCGTCTTCCAACGCCTTGTTCACATCATCACGCAATTGGCGAATGCGTCCCCAGTCAGCGAGCAATACTTCCGCATCCTTCGGCATAGGAATCGTGTGATACAACTCGGTAAACACCGTTTCCTCATCCGACACACCCGCCAAAATCGGCCATGCTTCCTCAGCGGTAAAGCTCAAAATCGGCGCCATCACACGCACCAATGACTGCGTGATGTGCCACAGCGCGGTTTGCGCACTGCGACGTGCCACAGCATCCGGCGCGCTGGTATACAAGCGGTCTTTCAAGATATCGAGATAGAAACCACCCAAATCCTCAGAGCAGAAAATTTGCATCTTCGCCACCAGCGGATGGAACTCGTATTTCTCTGCATGCGCGAGTAATTCAGCTTGCCACTGCGCGGTTTTCGCCAGTGCGTAGCGGTCGATTTCAAGCAGCTCATCGACATTCATCAGCTGGGTGTTGGCATCAAAATCGGATAAATTCGCCAGCAAGAAACGCAAGGTATTGCGAATGCGGCGATAGCCTTCGGATACGCGCTTCAAAATTTCATCAGAAATGGACAGCTCGCCCGAGTAGTCGGTCGCGGCGACCCACAAACGGATGATTTCCGCACCCATTTTGTTCGCCACAGTTTGCGGTGCGACGATGTTACCCACCGATTTACTCATCTTGCGGCCTTGACCATCAACCACAAATCCATGCGTCAACAGTGCATCATACGGCGCACGACCATCCAGCATCGAGCCGGTCAACAATGACGAGTGGAACCAACCACGGTGCTGATCCGAACCTTCGAGGTACAAATCCGCCGGCCATTTGAGCGCATCGGCGTGCGAGCCGCGCAGCACGTGAAAATGCGTCGTACCCGAGTCAAACCACACGTCCAGCGTGTCTTTGTTTTTCACGTAATCGACCGCATCGCTACCCAAAAATTCATTGATGTCCAGCGTTTGCCACGCTTCGATACCGTTCGCCTCGACCAACTGCGCCACACGCTCGAGCAACTCCGGCGTATTCGGGTGCAATTGTCCCGTCGCCTTGTGCAGGAAAAACGGCATCGGCACGCCCCATTGGCGTTGACGCGACAGCGTCCAGTCGGGACGATTGGCAATCATCG